>DUEU01000054.1 GCA_011191985.1 Dehalococcoidia bacterium | reverse complement strand
GAGGACACCGTGGTGGGCAGAGTGGTTAAAGCCGAGGAGATGATTGAAAACAAGTGATGATCGGGTGCATGAGAAGTCTACTTTCGTCGGGAACAATAGTGTTGAGAGGTGAATTTCGGTGGGTGGCAGTGTAATGGACGGCAGTGCTAAGAGGTCGGCCGCCGAACTGTACGAGTCATGTGCTTTTGACCAGTTACTGGGAGAAAGCCTGCGGCCGGGCGGACTGGAGCTTACCGCCAGAGTGGCCGATATTGCTGGCGTTGCTCAAAATAGCACCGTTTTAGACATAGCCTGTGGTAAGGGTACGACCGTCGTGTTCCTCGCGGGGGAATATGGCTGTAAAGTCGTCGGCATAGACCTGTCGGACAAGATGATTGACCTGTGTTGGCTGAAAATCAGAGGGAGTGACCAGGTGGCTGTTTTGCGGGGCGATGCTGAGGATCTACCCTTCCGCGCCGGCTCTTTCGATGTCGTCATATCGGAGTGCTCTTTCTCGCTCCTTCCCGATAAAGAAAGGGCCGCCAGGGGTATCGAGCGCGTCCTGAAACGGGGTGGCAAGCTGGTAATGACCGATATAATACTGCGGGGAGAGGTAAGCCAGGAGTTGAGGGGCCAGATAACTTTTGCCTGCTGCCTGGCCGGTGCCTGGCGGGCCAAGGAATATATTGGCCTCCTGGAGAGGGTTGGCTTCCGGTCCTCTTATCTGGAAGACCACTCAACGGAATTAACACAGGTTGCCTACCAAATAGGTATGGCCTTCGGGTCGATAGATAATTTCGTGGGATGGTTGCCACAGGGCCCCTGTCGTCGGAAGGGTGAAGGGACAGCTAGGACTTCTACGGAGTCCTACCAGGAGTTTGTCAGAGCGGCCCGGCCCGGCTACGCGTTGCTGGCGGTGACCAAACCGTGACTGATTGTGGGGACGAAGGTCTTATTTGGATATGAGAGAACTGATGGGAGAGACGGAGAGCCTCTGCCCCGAATGCCTGAAGAGGATACCGGCCACTAAGGTAGCGGATGACGGGAAGGTCTATCTGGAGAAGACCTGTCCGGAGCATGGCGAGTACCGGACCCTTATCTGGCGGCAGGATGCCAGACACTATAAGGAGTGGAGCAAAGGCAGTGAGCGGGGGTCTGGTCCGGCTTGCAGCTTTACCGTGGTGGACAGAGGCTGCCCCTACGACTGTGGGCTGTGCCCGGAGCACTGGACACGGGCCTGCACCATGGTGATGGAGGTTACACTGAGGTGTGACCTCGGCTGTCCGATCTGTTTTGCCAGCGCTGGTAGCGACCACGGTTATGAGCCGGACATGGATACTATCCGGGGCATGTATGAAGCGGTCATGGTGGGGGTTGGTGCCTGTACCATACAGTTGAGTGGCGGTGAGCCGACGGTGCGCGATGACTTACCCCGGATTGTCGCCCTGGGACGGGAGATGGGTTTTAACCATATCCTGATTAATACCAACGGTGTCAGAATAGCCCGGGAGCCGGACTATCTGCGGCGATTGAAGGAGAGCGGGGCCAGTGCTATTTATCTGCAGTTTGACGGGGTCAGCGATGCCGTGTACCGCCATATGCGGGGCCAGGAACTTTATGAAATTAAAAACCGAGCGCTGGCTAACTGCGCCCGGGCACGAATCGGGGTTATTCTGGTACCGACCATTGTTCCCGGCGTTAATGAACATCAGATAGGCGAAATCGTTCAGTTCGCCAAGCACTGGATACCTATTATCAAGGGGGTGCACCTCCAGCCGGTAAGCTATTTCGGTCGTTATCCTCACCCGCCCGGTGATGAAGACCGGATAACCATCCCCGACGTTATTCGCGCCCTGGAGTCCCAGACCGGGGGGGAGTTAGAGGCGGCGGATTTTCTACCCCGGCACGCTCAGGATGCCCACTGTTCGTTTTCCAGCTTTTTCATATTGACCGAAGAAGGCCGGTTACAGGCCCTGAGTAGCCTAGCCCGGGGCCGGGTCACCGGTTGGGGTTCCTGTGCTGAACTGCCGCCGGAGGAGAGCTCACGCCGCTTTATGAGCCGGCACTGGCGGCTGGATGAAGGCTGCTGTCGGGACAGCAAATCAGATGACTTCTATGACCGGGTGCTGAACTATTACCTGACCATCACCGGCATGCCCTTTCAGGATGTCTGGAATCTGGATATGGACCGGTTGCGAGGGTGCTGTGGCCATGTGGTCACCCCGGACCGGCGCATAATACCTTTCTGCGCCTATTATCTGACCAGCACCACTGGGGAACGTCTTTACACCGGCACATCAGCAGCAAAAATAGCCTCAAGCTAGTAAAAGCAGCGTGACCGTATGGAAACTATATTTCTGGAGCAGTGGCTGCATAACATAATACGAAAAAAGCTGAGCGGAGACCCTGAATACCAGCAATTCGTCGGCCGCGAAAACATCGACACGGTAACCAGGGATGATATAGACCGCTATCAGCTTTTCAAGCTCAGGAAGACGCTCTCTTATGCCTACCAGAAGAGCACTTTCTACCGCAGGCTGTTTGATAAAAACGGCGTAAGGATTGATGATATAAATTCTCTGGGTGATATTGCCCGAATACCCCTGACTGACCCGGCCGATATCGCCCGGCAGCCCTACCATTTTGCCTGTGTTTCGCTTGGTGATATTAGCCGGGCGACTACCTTCACCTCATCGGGCACCATAGGTCCCCAGAAGAGCGTCTTTTTCACCGATGGAGACCTGGAGACGATGACCGACTTCATGGCGGCCGGTATGAGGTCGGTGGCTGCCGAGGGGGATGTAGTGCAGATATTACTGCCCAGCGCTAGGCCAAATGACCAGGCCGACCTGCTGGCCAGGGGAGTAAGTAAGATGGGCGGTCGACCAGTGATTGCCGGTATTACCGCCAGCCCCGAGGAGCAGCTCAGAATAATAGATGAGGCCGGCTCAACTGTCCTGTTCGGTTTAGCACACCATATATACCGTATTACCCAGGAAACGCGCCACCGTCACGATTTAAAGAGGAAGGGGATTAAAGCCCTATTCGTCACTGCCGAGTGCCTCTCCGAGACTATGAGGGAGCAGTTAAGGAGAGCCTGGGACTGCGATGTTCACGAACATTACGGGTTGACCGAAATGGGACTGGGGGTTGCCGTCGAGTGTCACGCTCATAATGGCTTCCATTACAATGAGGCCGACCTGCTGGTAGAAGTAGTCGACCCGGAGAGCGGCGCGGTGCTGGGTAGTGATGAGGAAGGCGAGCTGGTCTTTACCACCCTGAGCCGGCAGGCGATGCCCCTTATAAGGTACCGGACGCATGATATATCCCGGCTCATCAGCGAACCGTGCCGGTGCCGGGCGGCTACCATGAAAAAGATTGCCAAGGTGACCAGGAGGCTGGAGGCGATAGCCAAAATCGGCGGCGGTGACGAAATATACCCGTCATTATTTGACGATGTTCTTTTCGCTGTTGATGAAGTTATCGATTATCAATTGACCCTTGGTAAAGTTGAGGGCCGGGATAATCTTCTTTTTAAGGTGGAGGTTACCACAGAGAGTGAAGCTGTTCGTAATGAGATATATCGTGCCTTATCAGGCCATCCGACGGTAAGGAAAAACCTGGCCACTAACCGCATGGCCCCGCCCCGGGCGGAGCTGGTGGGTAAGGGGACATTGACCCGTTTGACCCGGGCCAAGAAGCTTATAATAGACCGGCGCTAGGATAAGGCCGGCTTTGCCTATATTATATTGAGTTAGCTACTTGCCAGCCATCGGCGACCGCGTCCGGTATCAGCCGGGGCTCCCAGCCATCGCCAATGGCATAAATTTCGGGGGCCTTACCTTTCAGGCTTTTGAGTAGCTCGTTATTTGGGGTCAGGGGTATGGCCGGTATTATGGCATCCGCTTCGATGGTCTGTCTCTCCCCTTCCCGGGTAATGATGGTCAGCCCTTCGGCGGTTATCGCCTCGTACTTGATCCCGGTAAGAATGGGCACGCCCTTATGGCGAAACCACCACAAGAGGCGGTTCTTCCTCTCGGGTATCATTCCCTCGCCTATTTCTGCGCCGGTGTCCACGATGGTGACCTTTCGGCCGCGCTTGACCAGGAACTCAGCCAGCTCGCAGCCGTGTATGGCGCCGCCGATGATAACAACCCTTTTCCCCAAGGGCATCCAGAACTTGGTCAGCCACCGGAGAACTTTGGGCCCCAGGAACCTCAGGTATTTCTTCATACGGCGGTGCAGGTCGGGGCTGCTGATTACATTGTGTCCATTGATACCGTTTATATCGGGGAGGGCCGGCACACCGCCCATAGCCAAGATTACCACTTCTGGCTTGGCTGCCTCGATTACCGTGGGACTGACCTCTTTGCCAAGCCTGATTTTCACTCCCGCCTTGGTAATCTGGCCCTGAAGGTAGCGGATAAGGGCGGGCAGGTCTTCGATTTCAAAGCCCTTTATAATGGCTGCCATGGGCAGCAGTCCCCCCAGTTTATGCTCTCGCTCGTAAAGGGTTACCTCGTGCCCTCGCAGGGCAGCCACCCTGGCCGCCTCCATACCGGCTGGTCCACCGCCGACGACCATCACCCTCTTTTTCCGCTCCGCTTCGGTAATTTGGTATTGCTCGGTTCCCAAGGCAGCGTTGATGCGGCACTGTTTGGGCTTGCCATCCATTTTTTGGCAGTTACTGCAGTGCGTGCAGGGGGCAATATTGTCCAGCCTGCCGGCGGCAATCTTGTTAGGCAACTCCGGGTCGGCAAACAGACTTCTACAGAGGCCGATAAAGTCTGCCTGGCCCTGTCGCAAAACCTCTTCTCCGAGCACAGGGTCGAGACCGCTGACGGTGATAACTGGAATGGAGACTGCTTTCTTGACCCTGGCTGCTACGGGCACATTGACTCCGCGCCATAGACGGCTCCAGCCAAGCTCTTTGGGAAAAGATTCTAGGGGTATCTGTGGTTCGGGGTAGAAAAGGTTATCGTGGTTATAAGAGCCAAGGTGATGGCCGAACCAGTGGGAGCGCACGTGAAGAGCATTAAAGCCGACTTCCTCCAGAATGCGGGCGATAGCCAGACTCTCTTCAAAGGTTATACCCTCGTCGCCGCCACCGATTTCGACACCGTTGATAAGGGCAATAACGGGGAAGTCCTGACCCAGGCGTTTTTTTATCTCTCCCATTACTCCCCGCAGAAACCTGGTCCTGTTTTCCAGGCTGTCACAACCATAAGCGTCATGGCGTTTGTTCCAGAAACGGGATATAAAGGTGGAAAAAAGACTGTCGGAGGCGGAGTTAAGCTCTATGCCGTCGAAGCCGGCCTTCTGGGCACGCACGGCAATGCTGGCAAACAGATCGGTAAGCTCTTCAATCTCAGGGATGGTCAGCTCTCTGGGCACGATATCATCGTGCAGGTCGAATCCTGACTTTATGATAGACTGGGAAACAGGTGAAGCAGCTATCCGCGGACGGTTAAGGGCGTATGGCTGGGGCCAGGGGCCACGGTGGTACATCTGCATAAAAGTCGGACAGCCGCGTTTGTGGATAACCTGAGTAAGTTCGCTGACGTCTTTAATGTATTTATCATCGTCAAGGCGAATGCGCTGGTCCCCCGGTTCGTCAAAGGGATATTCCGTAATCGGCGATTCTACCGCCACCATACCGATACCGCCTCGGGCTAGAGCTTCATAGAAAGCCTTGCCTTTTTCACTGATACGGTGTTCTCCGGGGTCCCAGAAACTTGTCCCGGAGGCTGTCTTTATCATCCGGTTCCGGGTCTTTACCGGCCCGATATGGTAGGGTTCAAGCAGCCTCTTAAATCTTGAATTGCCCGACATTTAGCGCTGTCCTTATTTTATTAATACGATATGGTACTGCAAAAGAGGGTCACTATTGGGAAAATCGGAGCGGAAATGGGCACCACGGCTCTCTTTTCTGAGAAGGGCCGCCTCGGTTACCAGGCGACCGGCCAGTACCAGGTTGCGCAGTTCGTGGGAAGGGCGGTCAGCAGGTCGGGATAAAGACGGCCACCAGGCGGCCAGGGTAGCCGCCGCCTCGGTCAGGTTTTCTTGATCGCGGATGATGCCCACCTTATTCCAGAGGAGTTGTTGCAGAGAGGAAAGGCTGGCGGCCGATGCTGCCCGTTTAACCGGACGGTGGCTCAGGTGGTATACTCTGGTGTCTTTGGCAGCGGTAGATTGTCGTACTCTGGATTTACCCTTCCTCCTGGCTTTTTCCATGATTCTTCTGCTGAAGACAATCGCTTCAAGGAGAGAGTTTGAGGCCAGCCGGTTAGCCCCATGAACTCCGGTGCAGGCGACTTCACCGGCGGCGAAGAGGCCGGGGATGTTGGTCTCCCCCCAGGTGTTGGTCTTAATACCGCCCATCATGTAGTGGGCGGCCGGTGCCACCGGCACCAGACTTTTGGTAATATCCAGGCCGTGGTTGAGACAGAAACGGTAGATGTGGGGGAAACGGTTGGTAATAACGTAGGGTGGCAGGTGGGTTAAATCCAGGAATACCCGGTCGGAGCCGGTCTTCTTCATCTCGTACAGTATGCTGCGGGCGACAATATCTCGCGGTGCCAGGTCGCCGTCGGGGGCGTAGTTGGCCATGAAGCGGTCGCCTTTTATATTCCGCAGTACCCCGCCTTCGCCTCTCACCGCCTCGGATATCAGAAAAGGGGTGACCCCGGGCAGGAGCAGGGCGGTGGGATGAAACTGAAAAAACTCCATGTCGACAATCTCGGCTCCGGCGTCAAAAGCCAGGGCGATGCCATCGCCGGTGGCTATATCGGAGTTGGTGGTATATTTATATAGCTGACCGGCGCCGCCGGTGGCAATAATTAAGAAACGACAACCGAATTCTTCTGTTGAGCCGGTGTGTAAATCAAGGACCTTGATGCCTGAAATCTGGCCGTTTTCCAGTTTAATCTCGGTAGCCAGGCAGTCTTCAAGCACCTGGACTCCTGAGGCGCGTACCCGGTCGCTTAGCGTGAGTTCTATATGTTCACCGGTGGCGTCGCCGCCAGCATGTAGGATACGTGAGATGCTATGGGCCGCCTCTAGGGTGAGGGTAATCTCCCCGTTCAGAGTGTCGAAGGGAACGCCGTAGTTAACCAGGTCGGTTACCCGGTCACGGGCTTCATTCACCATGATACGCGTTGCTTCTTCATTAGACAGTCCGGCGCCAGCGGCTAGCGTGTCTTGGAAGTGGAGCTCAGGAGAGTCGTCCCGGCCTATGGCCGCGGCGATACCGCCCTGGGCATACTTGGTGTTACACTCATCTATAGTGGCCTTGGTAATAATTAGCACACTACCCTGGTTTTTGGCCAGCAAGGCGATATATAGACCAGCAATACCGCTGCCCACTACAATGTAATCATATTGATTCAATGGTCGATAACCCCGGGGTGGAATTATTAAATAATATCATTATTTTTCCGATATTTTGCTTTTCCGTCCTGATAAAGGTCGGCACCGTGGATATCATTGATGACCATAGCCGGGAAGTCCTCCACTTCGAGGCGGCGGACAGCCTCAGCACCCAGATCCTCATAGGCGATTACCTCCGATTTCCGGACGCTTCTTGAGATGAGGGCGCCGGCGCCACCGATGGCGGCGAAGTATGCCGCCTTATATTTCTTCATGGCGTCCCGCACTTCCGGCGAGCGCCTGCCCTTGCCAATCATGCCTTTCAGCCCTTCGGCCAATAAGCGGGGCGAGTAAATATCCATGCGGCCGCTGGTGGTCGGGCCGGCGGCGCCGATGGGCTGCCCAGGCCGGGCTGGCGACGGGCCCATGTAGTATATCGTCTGGCCCTTGATATCAAACGGCAACGGTTTTCCCTGCTCTAGGTCCTCAGTAAGTCTTTTGTGAGCAATGTCCCGGGCAGTGTACATGACGCCGCTGAGCCGGACCTGGTCACCGGCCCTAAGACCCTCTAGGGCCTCATCAGTCAGGGGTAAAGAAACTTTTTTGGCCATATTGTTCACCTGTACCTAGAGAACCGTTTCTTTGTGCCGGGCGCTGTGGCACTGAAGGTTAACGGCTACCGGTAAGCTGGTAATGTGGCATGGGAACACCTCCGCGTGAACGGCGAGGGCGGTAGTGGTGCCGCCGTAACCCATTGGCCCGATACCCAGGCCGTTGACCCATCTTAAAATATCCTTCTCCAGCTGGGCGGTCTCAGCATCGGGGTTCGGCTGGCCTACTGTTCTGAGCAGGGCTGTCTTGGCCAGCACTAGCGCCTTTTCGGCTGTCCCACCGATACCGACCCCGATTATAAGGGGGGGACAGGGATTACTACCGGCCTCATCAACAGCGGTAACCACGAAGTCAATGATGTCCTGACGACCACTGGCCGGGGTTAGCATGGCTAAACGGCTCATATTCTCGGCCCCACCTCCTTTGGGCATAACGGTAATCTTGAGCCGGTCGCCGGGGACAATATCGGTGTGGATAATGGCCGGGGTGTTATCTTTGGTGTTTACGCGGGCGGAATAAGGCTTAAGCACAATAGACTTGCGAAGGTAGCCTTCGTCGTAGCCACGGCGGACCCCTTCATTTATGGCCAGATAAAGGTCGCCGCCGGTCACGTGGACTTCCTGACCCAGCTCCAGCAGTACTACCGCGGTGCCGGTATCCTGGCACAGGGGGATTTGCTCACTGGCGGCGATTCGGGCATTCTCCAGTATGCCATCCAGCACCTCTCGCCCAGTGGGAGACTCCTCGGTCTCTCTGGCCTGCTTGAGGGCGCCCAGGACATCGCCCGGCAGGTGGTAACAGGCTTCCTGGAAGAGATGGGAAACGGCGTCGGTGACTTCCTCGGCGGCAATATCTCTCATCGTGATCAAGCTCTCCTATTACTTAGGATACAACAGATGAAGATAGAATGCTATCTGGCCGGCTTGAGAGGCTAAAATCTGGAGAAGTATAGACTGCGTCGGGAAAGGCCGGTGTTAGGGAAACACAGGCGGCCGATATCCTTAGGCAAGTTTGTTGCGACGGGTCTGGCTTTTATCAGGTAGGCATGACACCGTGTTTTCTGCCCGGTCTTCTTTCTACCTTGTCGATGGCCTGTTCCAGCGCCTGTATCAGCCTTGGCCGGGTATCGGCGGGGTCGATTATATCGTCAACGTGCCGGTTCTGGGCTGCCTGGTAAGGGTTGGCCAGCCTAGTTCGGTACTCTCTTATCTTCTCCTGTAGTAGTTTTTCTGAGTTGACCGCTTTTTCTATTTCTTTTCGGAATATTATTGCGGCAGCCCCCTCGGAGCCCATTACCGCCAGTTCGGTAGTCGGCCAGCAGAGAACGGTGTCGGCCCCCAGGTCTTTGCTGCACATTCCCAGGTAAGAGCCTCCGTATGCCTTTCTGATGGTGAGGGTTATCTTGGGTACCGTGGCTTCGGAGTAGGCAAAGAGCATCTTGGCCCCGTGCCTGATTATCCCGCCCCATTCCTGGTCTGCCCCCGGTAAGTACCCGGGCACATCAACCAGGTTAACAACGGGGATATTAAAAGCGTCACAGAAACGGATGAACCGGGAAGCCTTGTCGCAGGCGTTAATATCCAGGCAGCCAGCCTTGGACATCGGCTGGTTGGCTATTATGCCCACCGACCAGCCGTTGAGTCGGGAGAAACAGGTAATTATATTGGTGGCGAACTGGGGAAAAAGCTCAAAGTAATTCTTTCCTTTACCTTTTCTCTGATCAAAGACCCGCTCGATTACCCGGTGCATGTCGTACGTCTTTCTGGGGTCCGCCGGAACGACATCAAACAGGGCTGCATCGGTACGAGTAGGCACATCACCCCAGGCAACCCGCGGTGGCCTTTCTCTATTGCTTGACGGCAGATAGCTCAGCAGCTCCTTTATGCTCCGGAAGCATGCCGCTTCGTTGTCTTCCGAGCGGCAGGCAACCCCTGCCTTGGCTTGAGCCACGGTGGCGCCGCCAAGCTCCTCCTCCATTATTTCTTTGTATAGGACCGCCTTGACCACCCTCGGCCCGGTAATGAAGGCGTAGCTTATCTTTTTGACCATGAATATGAAATCCATCAACGCCGGGGAGTATACGGCGCCGCCAGCACATGGGCCGATGATAGCACATATCTGGGGGACAACACCGGAGGCCATCGTATTCCGGTAGAATATCTGGCCATAACCAGATAAGGCATCGACACCGTCCTGGATACGGGCGCCACCGGAGTCGTTCATGCCGATGATGGGACAGCCGTGTTTCATGGCACGGTCAATAATATCGCAGATCTTTTTAGCGTGTGTTTCGGATAAGGTGCCACCGACACTGGTGAAGTCCTGGGAAAATATATATACCTTTCTGCCGTCAACGTTACCGTAGCCAGTAATAACGGCGTCTGCGGGCACATTCGTCTTATGGCCCAGGTTAGTGCCCCTGTTTTTGGCAAACATGGCAATCTCGCAAAAAGTGCCTTCGTCGAGTAAGCTTTCTATACGTTGACGCGCTGTTAGCTTGCCACGACTTTTCTGCCGGGCTACATTTTCAGCGCCACCCATCTCTTTGACCCGGTCTCGGCGCTCCTGTAGCTCGGCCAGTAATTTATCTTTTATTTGCCGGTCGTCTTTTTCCATAGCGAAATATGGTATTTGAAAATTCCGTAGGTATATCATACAGCCTGCAATCTATGGCCGTCAATGCTTTGACTGGCCGAAAAAAGTGACGTGAAGACCTCAGTCCAGACCTTCCCGTGCCATAAAGTCTATTGGGCGCACCAGAGGGTTTAGCCTCTGGCGATGCTGCGAAGCGAATAGCCGACTATGCCTAGGGCTAGGCCCATCAAAACCATGAAAGCCCCCGTGGCCTTTACCACTTGGAAAACACCGAATGATGCTACCGCTAGGTAGAGGTAGTTCTCCAGGTTTAGGGCCTGGGCATAGGTAAGCTGGGTAGGGTCGGTGGGATCGTATCGCTCGTCGCCCAGCAGGTCGCCGTAGGTCGGGGCAATGCCATGGCGGTGTTCGCGGACGGTATCGCCGGCAATCTGGGCTTTCTGGGCGTTGTCAACGATGCCATCTACGCCCTCAATCGTTATTTGCTCCTGCTTCATAGCATTGGTTAGAAAGGCTTCTTTAGCATATCCCTGCTGAATGAAAATGATGCCTATCACCAAGGAGATTACCGCCAGGACAATAACCAGGATACTCAGATTTCGTACCTTTTTGTTCACTATGACTCCTTTCATACTAGCTGATGTCAGTCACGAAGGGCCGTGATTACGGCTTTGTTGAACTGCGGCAGGTCTGATGGCCGGCGGGAAGTGATGAGGTTGCCATCCTGGACCACTGTTGCATCAACCCAGGTAGCGCCGGCGTTTTTTAAATCCACGGCTACCGAAGGCCAGGAGGTGACCCGGTGTCCTCTCACTATATCGGCCGATATAAGCAACTGCGGCCCGTGGCAGATGGCGGCTACCACCTTACCCAGTTCGTAGGCTCTGCTGACCAGATCAACCATAGACTGGTGCAGGCGCATTTTATCGGGGGCATAGCCGCCGGGTATGATGATGGCACTGAACTCCTCAATGTTGACCTTGTCTGCGGTAACGTCGGCCCTTATAGTGGCGCCACCCCTTTTACCGTGATAGGTTTCCTTAGAACCGCTGCCTACTATAACCACCTTGGCACCGGCATTCTTCATTGCCCTCAAGGGTTCAATAAGCTCAGCGTCCTCAAAGTCTTCTTCCGCTAGGATGGCAATCTTTTTACCGGTGAGCATGTACTTAAACCTCCTTTACTGAAGACCTGACCTTTCTATTTTTTTTATTATGGCCGTAGGCCAGTGCATCCGTGGGCTCATCTAGGTGCATCAGGTCGCGGGTATAGCCACACTGGATACAATACTCGTACCAGCCGTACAGGTCTCTATCGGAAGTGACGTCGCCCTCTTTACATTTGGGACAGCCCTTTAATTTCAACATTTCTCTGCCACCTCCTCTGCCGACAGGGTCTGGCCTATTCATATTGGCAGGTGGCCTGGTTATTTATCTGTATAATAGCCGCCGGGTAATAACCAAGTCATAAAATGAAGGGGGGAAAAGTTACCGAATTATGACATTGAGTATGAAGGGAGGTTTCCAGTGTTGCCGAAAGCTCAGCCTTGGTTCAAAGGCAGGGTGAAAAAGAACGTAGAACCCCGGCCGGGTTCCGACTCGACCCATATCTGGCCGCCGTGGGCCTCCACCAGTCGGCGACATACCATTAACCCCAGCCCCACCCCGCCGGTAACATCGGGCCGGGACTCTTCTAGGCGCTGGAAGGGTTCAAATAGCCTGGCCTGGTCAGAGGCAGATATGCCAACCCCCTGGTCGCTGACCCCGATGATGAGGCGCTCCTTATCTGCTTGTACGGAGACCTTTATATCTCCTCCTTGCGGTGAGTACTTGACGGCGTTTTCCAGGAGGTTGTAGAGAATACGCTCCAGTCTCAACTCGTCGGCATATACCGGCGGCAGTTTCTCGGGGAGGTCGGTGATAAAATGGTGTACCGAGGACCGTCGCTTGATATTATCAACGGTGTCTTCTATTACTTTCCTGACACTGATGGCCTCGGTAAACAGGGATAGACGGTTTGCCTGCACTCTGGAGAGCTCCAGGAGATTGCCTAACATGTGGGACAGCGACTCCGACTCCAGAGCGGCATCCTTGAGAAGTTGCCTGGTTTCTGCCGGCGATAGACGTTCTGATTCGGTAAGAACGGTGTTGATGGCCCCGGTAATCACCGTCATGGGGCTGCGTAACTCATGGGAGACGAGCCCGATAAAATCGTCTTTCAACTGGTCCAGCCTTTTATGCTCGGTGATATCGACCACTTCCGAGCGACTGGCGATTACTTGCCCGTCTTTATCACGTATTGGCCGTACCGACAGGTTAATCCAAACACTGCTGCCGTCGGTGCGGCGCATCTCCAGTTCTTCGTCGCGGATTTCCTCTCCAGCCATGAATCTCTTAAAAACGCCCTCTGCTTTGGCCTTACCGTATGGCGTGTCGGCATAAAGGTCCAGCGCAGCCTGCCCGATCAGGTCATCACGGCTGTAGCCAAGCATTTCCGCAGCACTGCGGTTGGCCCGCTCAATCTTACCTTTTATATTGACGGACAAGTAGGCGTTGGGGGCCTCTTCGTAGAGGTCACGGTACCGCTTTTCGCTTTGCCTGAGGTTTCTAAACAGGAGGTCGTAGGGCCTGACGAGCCCGGTCTCGATAATTGCCTTGTAGATGAGGTAGAAAGATACGATTTTCAGAAAGTGGCCGATGAGGTTCGGCAGGCCGAAAGGGTGTTCATAAAGCGTAAAAAATAACTCTGAAATAATGGTCACGATGATAGCGGCGAACAGCAGTCGTAAGACCATGCTGTCGAACTCCCTTCGGTTTTGAAACGTGACGAATATGGAGCCCAGCAGAATCAGGGATATGACATACTCGCTTATCTTTTTAAATGCGGTCAGGCCGACGCCTTCGATGAAGCAGGCGGGGAAGTTCTGCCAGTAGAAGATGGATACCCATAGCAGCAGGACAATCAGGCCATAGCTGGGTATCAGCCAGTTGAATCTCAGCCGGCGTCCGATAAGCAGCGGCGCCGCCAGCAGGGAAAGTCCCTGGATGTAGCGGGCGGAAATCCACAGTTGGGCGGCCGCATTGGTACCGGATCCCGGTAGGACGGCCATCCCGGGGTAGGCGATGGTGTGAGCCAGGTCCATAAGGCCGACGAACAGGAAGGCGATGCCAATAAAGAGGAAGTAGTTGTTATCTATAAATCGGCGAGAGTTCCAGGAGATTATGAAAATGCTGAAGGCGACAATAATGCTGAAAATTTCGGCAATGATATGGAAGAGGAGGTAGCTGTACAGGCTGGCCAGATATAGCCCCAGTAAGATTAGGGCGCCGGCCAGTGATATTAGATATATACGTGGTTTCCTGACGTTCATTGCGGTGAACAAACCTTATCTTATAAATTTGTCCTTGCCACAGATGATACGACTACGGTATTTGAACGTCAAGCCGGTAGATGTTGATTGCCGCGTGGTGGACTTCTTATACAAAGATGGTCAGCTTTGACATCAGCGGGAGAGCCGGCTATTATTACAGTCGATGATAATCGGGCTGGAGACCAGTGATGAAAAAGTTTCGCATACTGGTAGTTGATGATGAGGAGCGGATTGTAAACTTCCTCAGGTCGAAACTGAAGGCTTCGGGGTTTGAGGTGTTGACCGCCAGAAATGGGCGAGAGGGCATGGAGCAGGCCCAGGCCCAGGAGCCCGACCTGATTGTGCTTGACCTCATCATGCCCGGCATGGATGGGCTGGAGATGCTCAAGGAGCTACGCAGCTACTCAGCGGTGCCGGTGGTTATTCTTACAGCCAAAGATGCCGACACCGACCGGATTAAGGGGCTCCAGCTGGGTGCCGATGACTACCTGCCTAAGCCCTTTAACCCTGATGAGCTCGTGGCCAGGATAGAGGCTATAAGGCGGCGGCTGGAGCCAGACGAGAGACGCAAAATACCGGAAGTTTTCAGTCTGGGGCGTTTAACCATAGATTTTAAGAAGCACCGGGTGCTGGTTGGGGGTGAGGTAAAATACCTCACCCGAATCGAGTGGCTGTTGCTCGGTCAGCTGGCCAGTAACGCCGGCCGTCTTATGCTTTACAGCGACCTGCTCATCAGAGTCTGGGGGCCGGAATACCGTGATGATCTTCAGATATTAAGAACGTGCATCAGCCGGCTGAGAAGCAAGCTGGAAAGTAACCCTGATGAACCAGAACTGATTCGCACCGTGCCCCGGACGGGCTATATGATGGACCAGCCACCGGAATGAAATGCGCTGGTTTAAATGTTGCTATATAGGGCAATGACATTGAAAACCTCTGCCCTGGAACATTATTGGTAATGTCATAATTCGGTAACTATTTGCTTTTTCATTTTATGACTTTGTTATCACCTGGCGGCTAGTATCTCTGTGAGTACTTGAGTGACCGGAAAGCGGGATTTCGTCCGGGTGGTAGAAAAATAAACCTAATATTGGAGGCTGAAGGTGACAGATGAGCAGGACAGGATGTTGCAAGCCCTCAAGGTTGCTATCCAGATGGAGATTGACGGCAAGGCGTATTATCTGAAAGCTAGCCGGGAAAGCGGTAACGAACTGGGTAAGAAGCTACTAAGCTCCCTGGCCAGCGAGGAAGATGTCCATCGGCGGAAGTTCGCAGAGATATATAACAGTATTCGGGCGAGAAGGGGATGGCCGGTGACTGATTTTAAACCATCCTGGGGGCAGAAACTCAGGACCGTATTTGCCGAGGCAACCGAGAAAATGGCCACCGGCGTGAAGATTGCCGAGAGCGAGCTGGACGCCGTAAAAACAGCCATGGGTATGGAAAACGAAACATATGATTACTACCAAAAACAGGGGAAGGCGGCTACCCTTGATGCGGAGAGAGAGTTCTACGAGACACTGGCTGCTGAGGAGCGGGAACACCATATGGTTCTGCTCGACTACTATGAATACCTTAAAGACCCGGCGGCTTGGTTTGTCAAGGCGGAGCATCCGTCTCTGGACGGGGGTTAGATAGGTGATAGAAAAAGAGAAGAGAAAACAACGGCGGGGTGTCTTGAAGAAAGCAGTTGACACCGTCCGATAAGCGAGGTGATGGTATGGCCAGTAAATGCCCCGGGCAGGATTTTCGGAATCTGAGGGTATCGCTACATAAGTGCCCTAACTGTGGTGCCGAGGTTGAAATATTCTCCGACGAAATCAAGTTGAAGTGCCAGAAGTGCGGTGAGGTTGTGTACCGGGAGAAGATTCCGTCCTGTGTTGACTGGTGTGCCTCGGCCCGTCGCTGCCTGGGTGAAGAAAGATGGCGGGAGTTGACCGGCAGAGACTAGGCGGGCCATCCGTAGTGGCGAAAGGTGACCGTTTATATCAGTGGTGACTTATTGTCAGGTGTAATCTTAAAGGTGGCAGGAGGGATAAAAATGGCAAAATATGAGTGTACCGTTTGTGGCTATATATACGATCCAGAGCTGGGGGACCCTGATGGCGGTATTGCCCCGGGGACGCCCTTTACCGAGATACCGGATGACTGGGTATGCCCCGTGTGCGGAGCGGAAAAGAGCCAGTTTGAGAAGGTAGAGTGAAATATTTAGTAAATCTCATCTACTTTGTAGGCATTGGATGATAAGCTAGCCTCTAAAAGCGCTCTCGGCGAATTCTAACGGTATTATTACCTTTTTCCAACAATATTCACACTGCATAGCAGTATGATACCCTTCAGGGGCAGGTTTATCCACCGGTATGGAACGAAATGAGATTTCATACGGCTGGATTAATGGCTGGTATCTAACATAACCTGTAAAGTAGAAATGTATACAGAAGGCTCTGGTAAAGGTAGCCGCCGCGTGGCGTGGTTGAAAAGGGGCTTTTAGGTGATGTCACGGTATGTAGGCAGCCTGTTCTTTCTTTTCTGGGTTGTCGCCAATGTCCTGGAATTAACGCTGTCCTACTTTATGTGGTTTTACACGGGTGTCCAGGCGACGGGGGCGTGGTCATACTCGGTTGATAGCGTCTGGTATGCCATGGCGTTCAACCAGATGATGATAAGTTCCCTGGTTGGTCTGGGCTTGTTCTATTTCGCCCGGTACGGGGTGTTATTTGGTCTGACCATAGCCATGTATGCCCTTTGCGTGTATCAGGGCTATCAATTACTGAAGTTGATTGGTTAGTCGCTGTCACCGACCGAGCTACCTGATTGGGGCTGGGGGCGTGATGGCGTTCTTTAATAGCCACAATCGCACATCCCCGGCAATTATAATGAGCGATAACCTATCTTTTGGTAGCAATATTCGTTATACTAGGTGCACAGGGTAACACCATATTGCCGGGCGGACCGGGACAGGATACGCGGTGCCGCTACTCTACCGGCAGGAGTTGTCAGGTGCAAGATGAAGAGAGGCTAGTCGAGCGGGCGAAGCAGCGCGATCAGGAGGCCTTTGCTCAGCTGTATGAAGAATACTTCGACCGGATATACCGTTACATCGTCTTTAAGATAGGGGATGAGATGGAGGCGGAAGATATGACGCAACAGGTCTTTCTAAAAGCGCTCCGTTCTATCTCTTCTTTCCGGTGGAAAGGAGTGTCCTTTTCGGCGTGGCTCTTTCGTATTGCCCATAACCAGGTTGTCGACTATCTGAGGAGAAAAGCGAAGCGGATAGCGGTGCCAATTAACGAGTCCATAGTATCCGGTGGTGAAGACCCGCAAAAGGTAACCGAGCAGCGTGCCGATATTGAGCAGGTGTTGGCGGCCGCCAAGCATTTGACCAGGGCGCAGCGCGAAGTGATATCGCTGCGTTTTGCCGGTGACCTGTCGGTGGCTGAGGTGGCCAAGGCTATGGGCCGCAGTGTGGGCGCGGTTAAGGCCCTTCAACATAGCGCCGTGGTGGCCCTGCGTAAAGCGATGTCGTACTAGCAATAATGATGAGTAATCACAATGGGAAAAACTAAAGAAATTGACAATATCTTGGACGAGTGTCTCGAGCGCCTGATAAAAGGCGGTGAGACTATAGAACAGTGTCTGGTCCGATATCCAGAACAGGCTGTTGAGCTGCGGCCACTGCTGGAGACGGCGCTGGTGACGAAAAAAGTATCGAATATCAAGCCCCGCCCCGAGTTCAGGTCAAGGGCCAGGTACCAGTTCCAGGCGGCCCTTCAGGAAACACCCGCCAGGAGAGGCTTTTTCACCTTTGTCTGGCCAGCCTGGGCGACAGTGGTAGCCATAGTGCTGGCTCTGCTGCTCAGCGGTGGGGGCACGGTGGCCCTGGCTGCCGATAGTATGCCCGATGAACCCCTGTATTCAGTCAAGATAGCTACCGAGCAGGTGCGCCTGGCGTTTACCTTTTCTGAAATCGGTAAGGCAGACCTGAACGCCCGGTTTGCCGACCGCAGAGTTGCCGAGATCACGGCTATCGCTAACCGGGCGGAACCGAAAGACCTGGATAGAGCCACCGAACTCCTTAACAAGCACCTGGAAAAGGTGGCCGTGCTGGCCGAAACCTGGGTTAATGAAGAAGAGGCGAGTATGCTAAGAGTGCCGACACCGGCACCGCAACTAGCGCCGACGTCGCCAACGGCACCGGAACCAGAACCGGCTCCAACTCCTGCCCCTTCGCCATCACCAGCTGCTCCGCCAGCGCCGACCTCTCCGCCAACAGATGAAAAGGGACAGGAAGATATGGAAGTTGCGGTAGACGGTCAGCTGGCCAGGCTCAGGATGGAAGTGGAAAGGAACGCTGTCCGGCACCCGGCGGCGCTGCGGGAGATGCTGGAGACGGCGCCTGAGTCAGCCAAGCCGGCCCTGCGCCGGGCGCTGGCAATCACCGAGGACCGCTACTGGCAGGCCCTGGAGGCCGTTGACGGCAAGCATTGGGGAAAGTAGCCATTGACATCCTCCTCGTGATAGTGTATTGTTTTTGCTATCCATACGTAGAGGAGGCAAGTCCAATGGAGAAGACTTCAACAGGTCTGGAAGCCAATGTGGCCGGGTTGTTGTGTTACGTTTTAGGTTGGGTAAGCGGGTTGGTCTTTATCCTGATAGAAAAGGAAAACAAGTTTGTCCGGTTCCATGCGGTGCAGTCTATTGTGGTCTTCGGCGCGATAACTATCGTCCAGATTGTACTTAGTGTATTAAGTCAAATCTGGATTTTAGGGGTTCTTTTCTCTGCGTTGTCCGCAATCGTCTGGCTTCTGGGGGTGATCCTCTGGATAGTGTTGATGGTCAAGGCCTACCAGGGCGCAATGTTCAAGCTGCCCTGGGCCGGTAATTTTGCCGAGGAAAAGACAAAGTAGCCTTATTTTCGGTGATTATTATTCGTTCCATACGCCCCGGCCGGCTGACCTGGCCTCCGCTTCCAGCGCCTCCAGATATTCCTGGTGCCTGGTGTCGGGGGGATAGGCTACCGCCCGGGCGAGCCCCAGTCTTACCAGTTCGGCATTGACGAAAACATCGCCGACGTACACATAGCGCAGCTGGCGGCCGTAGCGGTCGGTATCGGAGATGTCCCGCTCTAGGTGGACTGTCTTGCCTTCGACAAGCCTGCAGTTGGCCAGCCAGGCTTCCCTGCCGTAGGCTTCCGGCTCGGGATATAACTCGGGGGCATCGATACCGATATACCTCACGTAGTGACCGCCGGCAATCATTATGGTGTCGCCGTCAGTAACCTCAATGACCCTGGCGCTATCGGCTGATGGCTGGCAGCTGCCGAAGAGCAGAAGAAAGATGGTTGATACCAGAATCCATACTCTATAGCTCACCGGGTGTTGCCTTTATTAAAGGGTAGTGGCCCTATTTTACTGTAGAAGAATGACAGGAGCAACTTAACATAAATCATATACGCGGAATAATGTACTGGATTATGATGAGCGGGCGGCTGTGAGGCGGTGCGGTCGGCGATAAATAATATCACGTATGTTAAAATAAATTTACCGGGAAAATATATAGCCGCTAAAACGGCTGGTATTAATACGGGGGATTACTACATGCGATGAAGGCAATAACCACGAAAGAGCTGGTAAAACGCTTTGGTGGCCTGGTTGCCGTGGACAGCGTCAGCCTGGATATAGAGGAAGGGGAGCTGTTTGGCATGCTCGGGCCAAATGGGGCGGGGAAGACCACACTGGCCAAGGTGTTATCCACCTTAATCAGGCCGACCTCTGGCTATGCCGAGGTGTGGGGCAACGATGTCATGCGGAAACAGGACGAGGTGAGGCGGTGTATCGGCATCGTTTTTCAGGACCCGGCGCTCGATGACCAGTTGACCGGTCGGGAAAACCTTGATTTTCATGCCCGGATGTACGGTATGAGCACGCTGCTTCGTAAGCGGAGAATAGACGAGGTGCTGGAGCTGGTCGATTTAACGGAAAAGGCAGATATAAGGCTGGAGGCCTATTCCGGAGGGATGCAGCGTCGGCTGGAAATCGCCCGTGGTCTGATGCACCATCCTAAAGTGCTGTTCCTTGACGAGCCAACTCTGGGGCTGGATGTGCAGACTAGGCGGCACATCTGGGAGTATATTGAAGAGCTCAACCGTAAAGAAGGGGTAACCGTGTTTCTGATGACACATTATATGGAAGAGGCCGATTATCTCTGTGACCGCATCGCAATTATTGATGACGGTAAGATAATCGCTCTGGACACGCCGCAGAATCTTAAACACATGGTGGGTGCCGATGTGGTCTCCATCGAGACTGACGGCCGGGAAGGACTGGCAAACCTGCTGCGCGGCTTCAACTGGGTAGAGTGGTTGAATGAGCAAAACGGTGTCATTGATATCAGCGTCAAGGATGGCCATACCCGGATTCCTGAGATTGTGCTGGCGGCTCACGAGGCCGGGATAAAGGTAAAGTCGATAAATCTCCGTGAACCCGACCTGGAAGCGGTGTTCTTGAAGTTCACCGGCCGGAAGATACGCGAGGAGGAGGGGGACTCCCGCCAGCAGATGCGGAGAATGGTCCGGTCCTTCCGCATGAGAAGATAATACCATGGAAATTTCTCTAGTATATGCCCTGTGGCTGAGAGAAGTAAAGAGGTTTTTTCGCATGAAGAGCCGTCTGGTTGGTTCTCTGGCAATGCCTGTCTTCTTCCTTATTTTCCTGGGGTTTGCTCCCATCAGGCTGCCTGATGCCAGCGACGGCGGCTACATGAGCTTTCTGGCTCCGGGCATTATCGGTATGATACTCCTGTTCGCCTCGATGGGGGCCGGCATATCTGTCCTGTGGGACAAGCAGTTCGGTTTCTTAAAAGAAATAATGGTGGCCCCGGTCAGCCGGCATACCATTGTCCTGGGTAAGACCTTGGGCGGGGTGACGACCGCCCTGTTTCAGGCAGTATTTATACTGGTTCTGGCCCTGCCGCTCGGCCTGGAACTAACTGGAATAAACGCTCAACCCAGCTTAGGGGGGTACTGGCTCGGTTTCTGGCTGGCCGTACTTTTTATGATTCTTATTGGTCTCACCTTCACCGGTTTGGGGGTTGCCTTCGCTTCAAGAATGAAGGACTTCCAGGGTTTCCAGTTCGTCTGGAATTTCCTGGTTATGCCGGTCTTTCTGACTTCGGGTGCCCTTTTCCCGCTGGACGTTTTCCCGCAGTGGCTTCAGTATTTGACGTATGTCAATCCCCTGACCTATGGTGTTGATGGCCTGCGGGGTAGCCTGATAGCGGCCTCGGTTTTACCCCTTTCTCTGGACCTCGCTGTCCTGCTTGGTACCAGTATCATTACCATTGCGCTGGCGGCCTACCTGTTTACCAGGACCGAAGTTGATTGAGGATGATTAGATAAGCGGCCGTCGTGCAAAATAGAACAACGTATCTTGACAAACATTAGCAACACGGCTATTTTATTATCATCTATCTGTTATCAGAAAAGTTAGCATGATAGGCTGGCTGGTTGACGGATAGAGCGAAAAAGCTGAGGAGGTTGTTAATGGCGCAGGAAACGTACCCTGTTTCAATACGGGGCGAGCTTACCGAACCACCTGCCCGTGGCTGGTGGCTTATCAAGTGGTTACTGGCGTTGCCACATTACGTTATTCTATTTTTCCTGTGGATAGCTTTCGTGGTGGTGACTATTATCGCCTTTTTCGCTATCCTGTTTACGACTAAGTACCCAAGAGGCCTGTTTGATTTTAATGTCGGCGTCCTGAGATGGTCGTGGCGAGTGGGCTTTTACAGCTATCAAGCTCTGGGCACTGACCGGTACCCACCGTTCACCCTGAAGTCTGTTGATTACCCCGCTGACCTGGATGTGCCCTATCCTGAGAAGCTGTCCCGTGGACTGGTATTGATAAAGTGGTGGCTGCTGGCTATTCCTCATTACATCGTTACCGCTTTCTTCCAGGGAGGTGGGGGAGAGCACAGCCAAGTTGGTCTTACATTCATTATGGCCATATTCGGCGCGATAGCGGTGCTGTTTACTGGGAAATATCCTGAGGACATCTTTAAGCTTGTTATCGGGATGAATCGCTGGGGCTACCGGGTTGCTGCCTATGTGGCTTTGATGAGAGATGAGTACCCACCCTTCCGCCTGTGGGATTAGGACTGGCAATTGGGACAGAGATAGGTGCCGCGGTTGCGTACCACTATTCGCTGAAGAGGGGTGCCACAGACAGGGCAGTTCTGACCGCGGCGGTGGGCGACCTGGAATTCAAAGTGGGCGGTGCCTGGCGCCCCGTCAGGGCGAAAATAGTTCTCGATGCTGGCGCCCTTATTGTTGATGCCGGCCCGCAGCACCCTTTGAATGGCTTGATGAAGGCGTGCTATCTCCTCCGTGGACAGGCTTTTACCGGGCCGCAGCGGGTGGATTCTGGCTGCGAACAGGGCTTCATCGGCATACATGTTGCCGATACCGGCGATAAATTCCTGGTCGAAAAGCAGGGCCTTTATTGGCGCGCCGCGGTTGTCCAGCCGTTGTGCCAGTAATTCCGGGGTAAAGGCCGCTGATAGTGGCTCGGGGCCTAGCCTGGCGGCAATCGCCTCGGTGTCGGCCACCAGCCACATTCTGCCGAACTTGCGTGGGTCGCGGAAGAGGATGGCCGTTTCGTTGTCCAGGAAGATTATGGCGCGGACGAAACGCTCGTTTACTGTTGCCGCCGGTTTTAGCAGCAGCGAACCGCTCATTTTCAGGTGCATGACCAGGAGGTCGACGCCGGTCAGGCCGAAGATTAGGTATTTGCCTCTCCTGGATATTCCGGTTATTGTCTGGCCGAGCAAGCGGTCGCGAAATTCATCGGGCGAGGAGTAGCGCACGATGCCATCCCAGTCAAGGTCAATGCCGATGATGCAGTGGCCGATGACATGGG
>DUEU01000053.1 GCA_011191985.1 Dehalococcoidia bacterium | reverse complement strand
TCGCGGTCGTTGCTATCCGGGGACGCCCCAGCACTACCACCTGGGAACGGCTGTCTGCTTCTGGCTTCAGCAGGATGGGATTCATATCCACCGATGGTTCTATCCCCGCCGCCTCGGCCTGTACTGCCTGCGCCCGGCCGATTTCGCCGCCGTCAGGAGTAACGTAGGAGTTCAGTGACATGTTCTGTGCCTTGAATGGAGCGACCGTGAAGCCGTCCTGTCGGAAGATGCGGCACAGGGCCGTCGCCAGTACGCTCTTGCCGGAGTGGGAAGCGGTCCCCTGTACCATGATAACCTTCCCCTTCATCGCCGCCCCCCGTTTTGAGAGCATTCCCGGAACCGCCGGCAGTTTTCCACGAAACGCGGCGCCATAGGCGGCCAGCTGCCCAGGTGCAGGTGGATGTAGGAAGCGAGCAGGTTTGCCTTCTGGAAGCCTTCGTTATAGCCACCCTTTTCCAAGACTCGATAGGCGCTGTCGCCGTTGGTCTTATTTTTCAGGACCGACCAGTGGAACTCGTGGCCGCGAACGATTTCCCCTCGGCGCAGTATGGGACCATCACTCAGCGCCTCTACGGTACGGTAACCGAGGCTGAGGCGCGGACGGTCAATCTGGGAAGAGACGGGGATAATGCCAACCATCGAGTATTCGTTGCCATCAAGGTCGCCGAGACTTTTACCGAGATACATCAGCCCGCCGCATTCGGCATAAAGCGGCATCCCCCGCCTAGCGGCCCTCTTTATTATTTGCCGGATGGGACGGTTGCCGGCCAGCTCCACAGCGTAGAGCTCGGGGAAGCCACCCCCGATGTAAATACCGGAGATATCCGGGGGCAGGTTGGTATCCTGCAAAGGGCTGAATGGCACCAACTCGGCTCCCCAGGACTGCAGAAGGTCCAGGCTGTCCTGGTAGTAGAAGCTGAAAGCCCGGTCTCGGGCCACAGCGATTCTCGTCACCGCTGGCCTCTCTTCCCGAGGAAATAGCCTGGGCTCAGCCGGGGGGAGTGTTGCCTGTGCTGATAGATTTAAAATCCTGGGGATGTTGAGGGTAGCCTGGCATTGGGCCACCAGCAGTTTTAAAAAGTCCTGGTTCGACGGCCCTTCCACGGTAGGAATCAGACCCAGGTGTCGTTCCGGCAGGGAGAGGTCTTCGCGCCGGGGGAGGTATCCCAGCACCGGAACGCCGGTATAGTGTTCGATGGCCGCCCGGCACAGTTCAAGGTGTCCGTCGCTGCCGATGCCGTTGAGGATGACGCCGCCGAGTTTAAGGGAGGCGTCGAAATTCCGGTAGCCGGTGACCATGGCAGCCAGGCTGCGCGCTCCTTTCCGGCTGTCGACGACGAGCAACACCGGCGCCCCGAGCAGCTTGGCCAGCTCTGCGGTGCTGCCCTCATCATTTGTTGACGAACGTCCGTCGTAGAGGCCCATGACGCCTTCGATTACGGCGATATCTTTGCCCGCCATGGCGCGGTTGAATAGCTCGGCGACGGCCTCGCCGGAGAGAAGCCACGTATCCAGGTTGCGGGAAGGCTCGCCAGTTGCCCAGGTGTGATAAGTGGGATCAATGTAGTCCGGCCCGGCCTTGAAAGGCTGCACCCTGAGTCCCTGCTCTGCCAGCGCCCCCATCAGGCCGGTGGCCACTGTTGTCTTGCCCACGCCACTGGTGGTACCGGCGATGACTATCGCCTTCACTGGCCGGTGCTCCTTGCCTGGAGACCCAGGTCATATTTTCCACCGTAACCGCGCGGGGTCACCATCCAGTCACCAAGGGTAAAGGTAGTCGAATTGCCAACGATTATAATCGTATCCATGCCGATTTCACTATCCAGCATGTGTTCCAGGTCGGTGATGGCTACCGTCTGCGCCGGCCGGTAGGCATTGGTGACGATGCCCACCGGCGTTGACGGTGCGCGATGCTGCAGAATAATTTCCCTGGCTTCAGTCATCTGGTGCCGCCGCTTTTTACTTCGGGGATTATAGATAATAATGACATAGTCCGCCTCAGCCGCCGACTTTATTCTACGGCTTATCTCCGACCAAGGCAACAGGTAGTCGCTGAGGCTTACGGTGGCAAAGTCGCCGGATACAGGGCTGCCGAGCAGGGCAGCGCTGGCGGCAAGCAGCGGCACCCCCGGTATCACCTCTATATCCAGGTCGTTGCCCGGTTGTTCGCTGAGGACTTCACCCACCAGCCCCGCCATGCCGTATATCCCGGTATCGCCGCTGGAGATGAGAGACACTCGTTTACCCTGTCTGGCCAGACCGATAGCCGCCTGCACCCGTTCTACCTCCGATCCCATGCCGGTAGCAATAACCTCCTGGTGGGTGATAAGGGATTCGATTAGGCCGATGTAGGTCTGGTAGCCGACTACCACGTCGCTGCGCTTGATGACCTCTCTGGCTTTTTGTGTCATATGTGACGGTTCGCCCGGCCCGATACCGACTAGGAAAAGCCTGCCCTTTGTCTGTCTCTCGTTATTGAAGGCGAGCCGGGCCACGGCGACAGTCACCGACCGTCGGTAACTTGTCTTGGGGGCAACCAGTGAATCGCAGCCGCTGCTCAGCAGCGCGGCCGTCTCGCATACCGCCGGCGTCCCCACATGGCGCAGTGCCGCTGCTGAGGGACTCGACGGGAACACTGTCTTGCCAAGCGTCTCCTTATCGAAGTAGTCTATCGGCAGATGATATTTGCCAGCGAACTCTATCAGCCCAGCCTCGCTGCTCTTCCCGGTGATGGTAGCGATATTCCTGATGCTTTTGATAGAGAGCCCGTTTTCGGCGAAGACCAGGCTCACCGCCGCCTCGATTTCGGCACACGGCGTCCCCCGGTTACAGCCGATGCCAACCACCAGGCTCCGGGGGCGGTATATCACGATATTTGCGGGTAACAGTGCCCGCTGCTCTTCATTTAAAATACGGTCGGTGATTATCAGCGCTGCCTGAAAATCGGGTTGCCTCAGGTCGGCGATACTGCCTACGATACGCAGGTTCTCCGGCAGCGGTTTCCCCTTCGGCCACCAGTCGTTCTCCCCGGCGTCCTGGTATAGGACCACCGTTTCCCCGTTGACCAGCGCCGCGCTGACGGCGCTGACATTAGCGCCATCCTCAATCTGCCAGCCAAACTCATTTCCCAGCATATCCACCGCGATTGTCCCGCTGGCTTCAGAGGCGGTGGTGACCACCGGGTAAGCCCCGATAAGAGAGGCTATTCTCTTACCCAGCTCATTAGCGCCGCCGATGTGTCCCGACAGCAGACTCACGCAGAAGGTACCGGCATCGTCAACCACCACCACCCCGGGGTCGGTATGCTTGTCGCTGAGTTTTGCGGCGATCAGTCGCACAGCGATGCCCACCGCCATGACCAGCACCAGGTACCGGTAACGGCCGAAAATCTCCCCGACCACTTTTTTCGCCGGTGACGAGAAGGGGTGCTCATCCGGCTCCGGTCCGGCGGCGAACTTCTCGGGCAGATAGAGCTGGCTGCCGGCAAGCTGTTGCTTTAAGCGCCGGCCTAATGCCGCCCCTTTTCTGGTTATAGCCACGATGGCCATATTTTGGGAACTAGCGATATCCATGTTTGAAGTCCTGATCATAGAGCCTGGAGCGCCGGCCCTTTGCCTTGAGAAAGGCACCGACCAGAATCAGTGCCTGCTTTTTTATGCCCGATGTCCGCATGCACTCCACCAGATTCTCCAGGGTAGTGCGTAGTACCAGTTCGTCCGGCCAGGCCGCCCGATAGACTACCGCCACCGGAGTATCGGGGAGATAGCCCGCGGCCGTCAGTTCGGCGACAACCTCCGAAACTAGGGATGCGCTCAAATAAATGGCCATGCTTGCCTGGTGTGCCGCTAGGCTTTTCAGGTTCTCCAAAGCGGGGACCGGTGTCCTTCCTTCCATTCTGGTGATGATGACCGTCTGGGAAAGCTCCGGTACGGTAAGCTCCGTCTTTAAGGCGGCAGCCGCGGCAAAAAGAGAGCTTACGCCGGGGACAATCTTATACTCTATCTCCTGCTCGTCCAGCACCGCCATCTGTTCCTGTATGGCACCGTACAGGCTGGGGTCGCCGCTGTGCAGTCGGGCGACTACCTTCCCCCGCTTCACGGCGTCCAGCATGATGCCGGTTATCTCCTCCAGATTGAGCGAGGCACTGCCGTAAATCTCGGCATCCTCCCGGGCAGAGGCACACACCTGGGGGTCTATCAGAGAATCGGCGTAGATAATCACGTCCGCCCGCCCGATGATATCCTTAGCCCGGATAGTCAGCAACTCGGGGTCACCAGGGCCAGCACCGATAAAATATACCTGAACCGCCATCCTATTTCCTCACTATCAGGAGAGAGAAGTAGTCGGCCTTTTCGCCCTTCAGACTGCTGATATCCCTGACTATGTCCTCCTCCTGGGTGGTACATCGGCTGATATAAACGGCCTTCTCCAGCAGCTCCCGTTCCTTCAGTATAGCGCAGAGCCGGTCAAACATGGTATTCATTTTTATGAAGACTATGGTATCGAAATTATCCAGGGCCTCTCTGACAACTGCCTCTTCACAGTTACCCGATATAATGGCGATACGCTCTTCGTTGCTGGCCAGAGGCAAGGCGGTCCTGGCGGCGGCGGCATTGATAGAGGAAATGCCAGGAATGACCTCGACCTCTATCTCCGGGTGGCTGTCTTTTATAGTTTCCAGCACGTGAATGAAGGTCCCGTAGAGCAGCGGGTCACCGACATTCACGAAGGCGCAGTCCTCTCCCTTATTGAGATGCTGCCAGATACTCTCTGCCGCCTGGTGCCAGTAACCGGCTAGCTGCTCTTTGTCTCTCAACATGGGTAACACCAGCCCAACGGTCTTGGTCTCCATCCCCGGCGCCAGGGCAGCGATAATTGATTCAGCAATACTTTCACTTTGCTCGGTCTTTTTGGGCACGAAGATGACCGGCACCCGGGACAGGACATGATACGCCTTCAGGGTCAGGAGCTCCGGGTCACCGGGCCCTACCCCGACCCCATAGAAGCGCCCTATTCCTTTGTTCGATTGCTGGGTTGAACGGTAATCAGGCATTGTCCCTTCTCTGGGCGAATTACATCTTAAAGTCACCGGGCCAGGGATGATGCAGGCACTCCGGTAACCACGAATACCGGGTTCAGGGCTTCAAGTCGGGTAAGCTCCATTACATTGGTACTGCGGGCGGCATTGACCAGGGTCACATCGGGGTTAAAACCCCTTGCCCGGAGGGCCTTGACTGCCGCCGTCAGGTTCTCCAGCGCCACGATATTGATGACGATGCGCCCGCCAGGCTTGAGCCGGCGGCAGACCAGGTCCAGTATCTCTTCCATTCTGCCCCCGCTGCCCCCGATAAAGACCGCAGTTGGGTCAGGCAGCTTGTCCAAGTTATCCGGGGCGAAGGTCGGCACCACCGTGACATTGGCCGCCCGAAACTTGCGGATGTTTTTCTTGATGATAGCCACATCGGTATCGTTCTTTTCTATGGCGTAGATACGCCCTTTTCTAGCGAGAAAAGAGGCTTCTATCGAGACCGCTCCCGAGCCGGCACCGATGTCCCAGAGAATGCTCTCTTCGCCAAGACGCATCTTGGCCAGGCTTACTGCCCTGACCTCCTGTTTGGTGATAAGCCCCTCCTTTGGTCTTCGCTGCTGGAACTCCTCATCGGGTATCCCTAGGTACCGGGGGCGGGAAGGGCGAGTGAGTCCCTTTGGCTGGTCCTTTAGCAGAATAACGGTGTTTAGCGGTGCAAAATTCCGCTCGCGCAGACCAGGTAAATCGGTCTTGATGACCGCTTCGTCTTTCTCCCCGAGGTTCTGGCAGACGTAGGCCCGGTAACCATCGACCCCGTTTTCCAGCAGGACGCGGGCAATTTCACCAGGGGTGTGCTCATCGCCGGTGAAGATACCTATTTTGTGGTTTGACCGTACCGTACCCACAATGTCCTCGATGGGTCGGCCATGGACACTGACAAGGGCGGCGTCCTCCCAGCTTTCCTTTATACGGGCGAAAGCTATCTGCATGGCGCTTACGTTGGGCACGACCTCCACAGTATCCCGGCCCAGTTTGGCCGTCAGGTAGCTGGCTATCCCGTAGAAGTTGGGATCACCCGAGGCCAGCACGACGATTCGCTTCCTGCCCAGATTGCTCTTGATTGTGTCAGTGACCTTGTCCAGGTTCTTACTGATGGTAATCTTCTCGCCGGCCAGCGAGGGGAACATGTCAAGCAGCCGGCTGCCCCCGAAGACCAGATCTGCCCGGTCGACCAGCCGGCGCGCTTCGGGGCCCAGGCTGGAAACCCCTTCGGGGGCTACCCCTACGATGTAGACCTTATCCCCGGGCATGAGCCCTCCCCAGTATAGTGCCATCGTAACTGGATAAAATGCACTCCACCTCAAGCTCTCCCCTTACCGCCTGGCGGCATTTACCGGCCGCCAGCAGACAGAGCTTGTGGCAGAAGTCTTCATGATAGTCCGCGGGCAGCATCTTGCGAAAGTGATTGGCGGTAACGGCTTCTTGCTGAACGACCAGCGTTTTATCAGGTACGCCGCAACCGGCGGCCACCCGGGTAAGGAAACCGATATCCACCTTGGAATCGCTGACGTTGGTATATAGGTGCCCGGCGGCAAGCTTGCTTATCTTGCCGGTCATGCCCCAGATAACCACGTTGGCCAGACGCCGCCGGGCACATTCTTCCAGTGAATAGCCGATGAAGTCCCCGACTTGAACAAAGCACTCCTCGGCTAGGGCTAGTTCTCTCTGGGCAAACTTCTCGCTGCGCCGGCCGGTAGTCAGCACTACCTGGCGGCAGCCGACGGCCGCGGCCACATCCAGTGCCTGAGAGATGCTGACCTTGTAGGCATTGATTGAATAAGGGATGACAACCCCGGTAGTGCCCAGAATTGAGATGCCACCGGCTATCCCCAGGCGGGGATTCAGGGTTCTCCGGGCCAGCTTGTCGCCCCCGGGCACGGAGATTATTGCCTCGAGGCCTTTGTCTCTCATCTGGTGGTGCACCGCCTGCCGGACCGAGCGTTCAATCATCTGTCTGGGCACCGGGTTAATGGCCGCCGTATTTACCGGGACTTCAAGCCCGGGCCTGGTTACCATGCCCACCCCTTCGCCCCCCATTATACTGATGCCGGGTTCTTCCTTCCAGGAGACCGTGGCCCGGATTTCGGCACCGTGGGTAACATCTGGGTCATCGCCGGCGTCCTTTATTACCGAGCACAACGCCCGGCCGCGGTCAAAGACGCACCGGCTGACCTCGAAACTGACCTGATTACCATCGGGAAGGTCGATCTGCACCCGGCTGACTGTCTCCTGTTTGAGCAGGGCAATAGCCGCCGCCTGGGCCGCCGCCGCCGCGCAGGCACCGGTGGTATAACCCGAACGCAGCAGTCCTCCCTTTCTCTTTTTAGCTGCCATCTGACGGCTCTCCTGTGGTGACAGGTGGTGATATGCTTTCCGGCTTGGTCTGGGGCTGGCTTTCCATAAGTCGAACAAATTCCCGCCTGGCGTTGCCAATAGTCAGCGGAATATTGCTGAAATCCATACCGTCTTCCTTTTTCAATATCTCGATAAGGTGGGCTATTCGCGGTAGCCTCAGCCCCGCTTCTCGCACCATACCAGCGTTGGCGAAGACCTCGGTGGGTGTTTCCTCTCTGATTAGCCAGCCTTCGCTCATAACGGCCACCCGGTCACAGAACAGGGGGACCAGGTCAACGTCATGGGTAGCCATAACCATGGTAGTCTTTCGCCACTGGTTCAGCTTCCTTAGCAGGTGCATGATGGAACTGGCACCGCAGGGGTCAAGCCCGCCGGTGGGTTCGTCCAGCAGGATGACCTCGGTCTCCATGGCCAGGACGCCAGCAATAGCCACTCGCCTTTTCTGCCCGAAGCTCAGGGTATGGAGCGCCTTTCCGGCGAGCTCCGCGGCGCCGACCATCTTCAAGGCCTCGCCGACTCGACGGGTAACCTCTTCGGGCTTCAGCCCCAGGTTCACGGCGCCAAAGGCGACATCCTGCTCCACCGTGGCCGCGAAAAGCTGGTCATTAGGGTCTTGGAAGACCATCCCGACCCGCCGGAAGACTTCCTCATCTTTAAAATGTCGAAACTCGGTGCTGTTCAGAAAGACCTTGCCGGAAGACGGCTTCAGCAGCCCGATAAGCTGCCGCAGCAGGGTAGTCTTCCCTGACCCATTGGCACCGATGAGGGCCAGAAATTCACCGTCCCTTACCTCCAGATTGACCTTGTTCAGGGCCACGGTACCGTCGGGATAACGGAAAGATACGTTTTCGGTCTTGATCATATACTTAACCGCCCCGCGAGATAGAAAATCGCCAGCACCGCGCTCAGGCAAATGGCCGCCATAATATCCTGCCGGGCAAAGTGGCCGGAATAGTTAATGGTCATGGTGCCGCTATAACCACGTACCGTCATGGCGGCAAAGACCCTTTCCGCCCGGTCATAAGCCTGCAGGATAAGACCACTGCCCAGTATGCTCAGAGACCTCATGCTCTGCCGCCAATTGTGGTAGCCCAGCCTCACCCGCTGGGCCTCCCTGATGGCTATCGCCTCTTCGATAAGGACAAAGATATAGCGGTAAACGAGGAGGGCCAGTTCAATAAAGATTTTCGGCACTCTGAACCAGGTAGCCGCGAGCAGCAGCTTATTCACCGGGGTGGACATGCTCAGAAACAGTATGAGTGAGACCCCACCGATGACGCGGCACATTATCAGGAAGCCGCGGGCCAGACCTTCTTCATAGCCGGCCAGTTGGACCCCCAAAAGTGGGATGGTGAACAAAGGGGTGGTGCCGTAGAAGAATATCTGGGTGATCAGCACCACGGCGGCCATGACCAGCGGCATAGTCAGCCTCAAAAGTAGCAGCTTTGGCGGTATACCGATAACCACCAGGGCGGCCAAACAGAAAACGGCGATGGCCAGCGGGGTATAGATGGTCGGCGATAAAAGGTTAATCACCAAGGCGATAACGGTAAAGGCTATCTTGACTCGTGCCTCAAGCCCGGTCACCAGGTTCTCTTTTTGGGCAAAGACATCCCCAAAAACAGCGTCCTTATCAAACATACGCTCCGGGCGCCGCCGGCCTGACGTGCGGCCGGCTGGTTACCCTCTCCCTTTAACTTTTGCCGGCAACAAGCCTCCTCCAACTGTAGCCGGCGACAAATCCACCCACTGCGCCCCCGAGAGCGAAGACAAAGAGTAGCAGGTCGCCCTGGTCGGTGTTGATGTAGGGGTCAATGGGTTCCCGGCCGGCATCAACGGCGTACTTCTCAATAACGGTAACATCGACCCCTCCCCAAGGACCTTCCTCTCCCTCGGCTGCCTGGTGAGGCAGGGCCAGCCATCCCCAGATGGCAAGGGCAGCCAGAGCTACTACGATGACCGTGGTTATTATCCTGCCCGTGCTTTTCATTATTGGCTACCTCCCTCTATCGTGCTGGGTACCGGCCGGAAAGCCCTGGGGATTATCCGCGATAATAGCTCAGGCCGGCGCTGATAGACAAGGGTGACCACTCCGCCGGTGAACAGCCCTTCCAGGATACCCAATGGCAACTGGGTAGGCGCGAAGGCCACGGCAATTGCGGCAAACATACCCCATAGCGAACCGGTACCATGCAGGGCCGAGGCAAGCTCGAAAGAGGTTACGGCATAGGTCGCCCAGTCACCAAGCAGGCCGGCGGCAAACGCGGCCACGAATATGGGGGCATGGAATCTCCGCAGTAAGACAAAGGCACCAAAGCCGACGAAAGAGCCGGCAATGGCCATAGAAACAATGTTGGCCCCCCAGGTACTGAAGCCGCCATGCGCCAGGAACAGGGCTTGGATAAGGAGGGCCAGTGCCCCCAGAACCGTGCTGATGAACGGACCTACCAGGATTGCCCCCAGGGGTGTGCCGCAGGGGTGAGAGCAGCTTCCTGAGACGGGAACCGGGATTGGAAAGACGGAAATCAGGAATATCATGGCCCCGGCTATGCCCAGGAGAGGCATAAGCCCCCTCACTTCTCTGGTTTTTCTTTTGATAACCAGGATGCCGATAACCACAAATACGCCGGCGATCACATACCACACCACTACCCATCCTGCTGGTAAAATCCCCTCAGCAATGTGCATGGCATAGGCCGGGGCCGGGCACAGGACTAACAGCCCGAGACCGACCACCAATGCCAGTGCGATATGAGTCCGGAACCAGTGGGCTATTTTGCTTGCCACTACAATACACCTCCTTTTTATTGTT
>DUEU01000052.1 GCA_011191985.1 Dehalococcoidia bacterium | reverse complement strand
GAGTTGTCATCATGACCGCCAGGGGTTTAGCCGGGCGCTTCTTACGGCATCTCAGGGTATTTACCACCGTCTCATTAGTGGCATCACAGGCAAGCTGGAAACCACCCAGGCCCCGTACCGCCAGAATACGGCCATCTTTGAGCAGGGTGCTGGCACTGGTGATAACATCATCACCCCCGGTCGGATTGCCGTCGCCGTCCACTAACTCCAGGCTGGGGCCGCATTTAGGGCAGGCATTCGGCTGGGCATGAAAGCGGCGGTCTAGTGGGTCATCATATTCCCGCTGGCATTTGGAACACATCCTGAAACTACGCATCGTCGTCTGGGGACGGTCGTAGGGTATATCCTCGATGATGGTGAATCGGGGGCCGCAGTTAGTGCAGTTGGTAAAGGGGTAACGGTAGCGGCGGTCGCTTGGGGAGAGGATTTCCCCCAGGCAATCACGGCAGGTGGCGATATCGGGTGAGACCAACTGGTATTTCCCCCGCTGGCTCCGGCTTTCCCGAATTTCAAAATTATTATAGCCTAGTGGAGAGTGGAAGGCTGTCTCGACCTTTTCGATGTGGGCCATGGGTGGGGTTTTGCTCTTGAGGTCAGTAAGGAAGCCTTTGAGGGCTGCCTCATCACCTTCAACCTCAATTTCCAAACTGCCCGAAGTATTACGTACCCAGCCTGTCAGCTTGTGCTCGTAGGCCAGTCGGTAGATGAAGGGACGAAAGCCAACCCCCTGCACCACCCCCCGTACTTCTATCTTGGCTAGTTTCTTTATCCGTACCAGCACCATATCCCCACCCCATCTAACATATCAAGTGGTGACCCTCCATCCACTTAGCTGGTAATCCCGGGGTGGCCGAGATTCTTTCAGTAGATGTAGCTTATTCTGCTTCTTGAGCTGCTCGTAGATGAGGCACCAGGCACAGTCCCGGTCTGGACTGAGTTCGCACTTGCCCTCCTTGCTGCCACCGCAGGCACCGCTGAGCAGTCCCTTACTGCATCGGGCAACCGGACAGATGCCGCCCGTCACGGCTAGGAGACAGTCGCCACAGCCGGCACATCTTTCTTCCAGAATACCGGCTTCCCGCTCCTCGGCGCCCATAAAATGGGTGTTCTGCGCCGGAAAGATGGGGAGCTCGGGGAAGACCTCAGCCAGGGTCTGGACGCCGATGCCGCAGGCTAGGGAGAGCACTGCCGAAACCCCTTCCATCTGAGGTTTGAGGATAGAAGCGGCCAGATAGTTATCACACTGTTTGGCGACGGTAGTTACCTTGAAATTGAAGCTCTTCTTCTGGATTCTTCCGGCCAGTTCAAGCAGTTGGCTCAGGGTCTTAGCCTCTCTGAGGCCTCTTGGCGGCTGGGTGCAGCCATCGCAACCGGCTATCAAGACGCTAGTATAGGGCGCGATGAAACCTAAAACCTCGTCGAGGGGCTTCTGCGTGGTTACTATCATAGACTATCCACCTTTACCCAGTCCTTTTATTTTTTGACTGAACTGTTCTAATTCTCTGTCTAGCTCTTCAGGGTACCTCGGGGATACCGAGCAAAAATGGAGCCGTTCCTTAAAGCCAATCTGCTCCAGTCTGTCGCTTAAGGTAGCTACGGAGTGCTGTGCCTTTCCGCTGGCTCTTTCCTGCTTGCAATCATCCTCGGAGCAGGCGGCTACCATGACGCCGTCGACACCTTTCTGGAAGGCCTCTAAGATGTGAAATCTATCGACCCGAGAAGCACAGGGCAGGTCTATAAAGCGGATATTCGGTGCTGGCTCACCATTAAGTGGTGGGAAGGAAGCCCACTGGCAGCGAAAGGTTAAAATCTTGGGAGATTTCATCTCAGAAGAGAAGCGGCTAATCAGCTGGGAAATACGCTCCTGCTCCCAGTTCTCCAGCTCTAGGGCTGTCGCCGGGCACATGGCCACGCAGAGCCCGCAGCCACGGCAGGCATCTAGGTCAAAGGTAATCCCGCCGGGACTCTTAAGCTCTGCGGCATTATAAGGACAGAAGAAGACACAGTTACCACAGGCAATACATAGGTTAGCGTCTACCTTTACCTTCAGGCTGTTCCTTTTCAGGGTTATGGTGTCCCGTCTGTAGCCGAGCTGGTCGAGGAGAAGATTAAGGGCGATTATTTTGCGTCCGGTGACAGCGCTGCCGCGCTCAAAGCGGCAGTAGTCTACATCACAAGCAAGGACGTTTATCTTGTTTATCCCCATGAGCAGGGCTTTCAGGTAGACTTCGTCAGGGATGCGGCCAACGCAGGGGACCAGTAGGGGGATGAACTTTGGTGTTCCGAAAAGCTTACTTACGCCATCAATATCGGGAGCGCTGCCGCGGCACATGATGGTCAGGGTGTCGCTGGCATATTCCTTCTTTGCCTGCTCCAGATAATTAAGGAGCGAATCAAGGTCGTAATAGAGGGTATCAATGACCCTGGCGGGACAGTTGGCGTAGCAGAGCCCGCAGACCTGGCACTTGGTTACATCCAGTGTAATCTTGCCCGTTTCGGCATCTTTCTTAAGTGCCTCATAGGGGCAGAGGGTGGAACAGACAGCACAGCTACTGCAGTAATCTATGTTCTGTTTAACGGCGACTGCCTGCTGAGTTTTATCTTCGCTCAATTTAACCTCCCCTAGTTTAGTATCAGGGGGCCAAGCGTGACTACTTTATCCGCGAGGTCGTTTAGTGATGAGACAAACCTTGGCGACTCAGAGGTTGACAGCCACTCGGCTCTCAGTCGTTCCGGTTGTATGCCAAGCTGGGAGAGAACCCTTTTGAGAAGCAATATGTTTCGCCCTGCTTTATAATTGCCGCTGACGTAGTGGCAATCACCAGGCGCACAACCGGCTATCATTACCCCGTCGGCACCCTTAACGAAGGCATCGATAACAAAGGTGGGGTCTATCCTGCCGGTGCAGTTAGCTCTGATTATTATGGGGCGGAAATTGTCCTTAAGCTGTGAAGCCATGGCACGTTCTGCGCCGGGGGGTGAGCAAAAGTTACAACGTAGGATGACAATGTTAGGCTTAAAGTTGTTCATAGCTTCTCCTCATCTATTATTTGTTTTACTATTGAGGTCAACCTTGCTGCCACCTCCTGGGTGCACTGTTCGGAAAAGTTCTCATTATCATTTATCTCGACGGCATAGATACTGACTGATCGGGGCATTGGGTACCCCAGGCTTTTACCGACTTCAAAGGCGGTAACAATATCCATACCGTGAGACGAGGTAAAATCTTTATTTGGTTTAAAGTCCGCAAGCGTGAGCTTGTATAGTTCTCCTGCCTTGCCCTGCTTGGTCTTGATAGAGTCGATAATAATGAGTTTATCGTAGTCGGTAATCAGGTCAAGAAGAGCAAGAGCAGCTTCGTTGGTTTGTTCTACGGTTATATCGGGTTTTGCTGCCTCAAGCTGCTGAGCAATCTTAATGCCCACGGCATCGTCGCTGAGGATGGGGTTACCGATGCCTAAGACTAGCGTGCTCATACTCTCTCTTCCTTGTGACATGGCAAATCCATTAACTAGTAGCTGCTTAAAGTCTACCCTAGACGGCGACGACCTCTTTAATCTCCGGTATCTGCTGCTTGAGGGCTCGTTCAATCCCCATTTTCAGGGTAATTGCTGACATAGGGCAGCCGCTACAGGCACCTGTGAGCTTCAGTTTCACCAAACCATTGGTCACATCTACTAACTCAACGTCACCACCGTCAGCCTGTAAGGCAGGTTTTATCTGCTCAAGTACTGCCTCCACCTTATCACGCATGTTTTTGCCTCCTTATTTCGATAGTGTGGCGTAGGTATCGGCGATGGTTTCCTCCAGGGCATCCTTGATAGTTCTGGCACCGGCGGGACAGACAGTAATGCAAACGCCACATCGCTTGCATTTAGAGTCGTCAACTACCGATCTTATTTTATCGTCGGATGTCTCCAGTGTAGAGGCTCCGTAAGGACATACCGCGACACAGGCTCCACAGCCGCTGCACAGGTCCTCATTCACCTCAATTTCTGCTATTTCGGTCTGTAGGCCGAGGACGATACAGCCCTTACAGCTCTTACACGGCCCGCAGCAGAGGCACCTTCTCGCCTCCTCAATCACCTCAGCTAAGGTGTATGATTTTTCAAAAGGCACGAAATCGAGTCTTTCCTTGGCGGGAGTCCACTTGAGAGCCGGCTGAAGCTTGTACCTGACGCGTTCCGGGATGGAGGCGGTTTCGTATTCCTTTTCCTCTCGGCCAGCTTTCATGTCCTCACCCTTGAGGTAGCGGTCGATGGACTCGGCAACGGTGGCTCCATCCTGCATGGCCTCTGAGGCAAAGCCGACCCGCCTGACGTCACCGCCAATGAAGACACCATCTTTGAGGTTGCTCATCAGGGTGACTGGGTCGATGTCCAATCTGCCCCGCTCGTTCAGCAGGCCCTCGTTCTGGAACAGGTCTCGCTCCGGACCCTGTCCAATTGTTACCAGGAGCACATCACCCTCAATATATATCGCGTCACTCCGGTCGCACTGGGGATTAAATCTACCGTCTTCATCAAAGACTGAGGTGCAGCGGGGACACTTTATCTTGTTAAATTTGCCGCCCTTACCGACTATCTCCTCTATGCCTCGGGAATAGATTATCTTGATGCCCTCTTCAGTGGCGCCTTCTATTTCTTCATCGTCAGCGGGTATGCCGTCCTTGGATGACTTATCG
>DUEU01000051.1 GCA_011191985.1 Dehalococcoidia bacterium | reverse complement strand
TTATTTTCAAGAGGTTTGATATTAACGGCCTCAACAACCAACAGCTCAGGGCAAGGGCCTACGGTGAGAAGGTAGACCCAGCCCGGCACAAGCTGAAAACAGGGGTCAAGGCCGCCACCTACCACCTGCTCAAGGTAGACCGGGATAATGGCGGACGGATCCAGGTAATATTTGATGTTTAGCGGGGTGACTGACAGTGACCGCAGCGTGGCGAGGAATAGTCAGGAAGATAGACGACTACCGGTGGGAGATATCACCGGCCTACAAATCCGGTATGCTCGTGCCCGGTCTCATCTACGCCAGCGAGGCCATGCTAGACCATATATGGGAAGAGCGCGCTTTTGAGCAGGTGGCCAATGTCGCCTTCCTGCCCGGCATTGTCGGTCGCTCGCTGGCTATGCCCGATATTCACTGGGGCTACGGCTTCCCCATAGGCGGCGTTGCCGCCACCGCCATAGAAAACGGGGTGGTATCGCCGGGCGGGGTCGGTTTCGACATCAACTGCGGGGTGAGGCTGCTGCGTACCAGCCTGACCGAGGCAGAAGTCAGGCCCAAACTGGAAGAGCTGCTTGCCGAACTTTACAGCAATATTCCCTCAGGGCTAGGGTCTACCGGCAAGATAAGGGTGAGCGAAAAAGAGCTGGATGAAGTCATGGTAAAAGGCAGCCGATGGGCAGTGGAGAAAGGCTACGGCGATGCCGACGACCTGGTCGTCACCGAGGAGTCCGGGTGCCTGAAAACGGCCAACCCGGATAAGGTAAGCAGCAGGGCCAGGAAGCGGGGCATCCCGCAACTGGGCAGCCTGGGCGCCGGCAACCACTTCCAGGAAGTACAGGTCGTCGACGACATATACGACCGTAAGGCCGCCACCGCCATGGGCATCGATGACATCGGTCAGGTTCTTTTCCTTATCCACACCGGCTCCCGGGGGTTCGGTCATGAAATCTGCAGTGAATACGTAAGGTTCCTCGGTGAAGCCACCAAGAAATACGGCATCAGTCTCCCCGACCGTCAGCTTGCCTGCACGCCGGTAAAGTCTCCAGAAGGACAGGACTATCTGGCAGCCATGGCCTGCGCCGCTAACTATGCCTGGACGAACCGCCAGTTCATCGCCCACTGGGCCCGGGAGTCGTTTGTTAAGGTCTTCGGTAAAAGCCGGCGAGAGCTGGGGATGGGGCAAATCTACGACGTGGCCCACAATATCGCCAAGATTGAGGAGTACGTCACCGACGGCAAGAGACGGACCCTCTGCGTGCACCGCAAAGGGGCCACCCGGGCTTTTCCCGCCGGGCACCCCGACGTCCCCAGCATCTACCAAGAAATAGGGCAACCAGTTCTCATCCCCGGCGATATGGGACGCTGCTCCTATATCGCTCTGGGCACAGAAACAGCCCTGAAGGAGTCGTTCGGCTCCACCTGTCACGGAGCTGGGCGGACGCAAAGCCGGGCAGCCGCCAAGCGCAGCCTGCGCGGTGTCGATGTCGCCAAAGCGCTGGCCGCCAGGGGAATCCTGGTCAAGGCAGGCAGTAAGGACGGACTGGCCGAGGAGGCCTCAGAAGCGTACAAGGACGTTACCGAAGTAGTTGATGTTACCCATAGGGCCGGTATCTCACTTAAAGTAGCCCGAACTGTCCCCATCGGCGTGATAAAAGGATAGGTGAATGCATTTCAAGGCATTTCCAAAGCGCTAGGCTATACCCCCCTGGTGGGAACTGACGAGAATTACCGGCAGGAAGGCCGGTTAAAGGCCCAGTCTCCTTCTGGTGCTCTTGAAGTAGCTCCAGGCTGCGTTGAAGTCTTCGGTGGTAACATCGGGGAAATACTTGTTAATGTGGTAATACTCCGAGTAGGCAGATTGCCAGAGCAGAAACCCTGACTTGGCTTCCCTTTCTTCGCTTTCCTCTCCTGTTCTGATTATAAGGTCACAAGGTTTCCTCACCCTGAGGCCTTTTTCCAAATCCTGCTCCCGCAGACCAAAAAGTAGATTCTTGAACCGGTTGCGCGGAGAAGCGATAGCGCCCAAGATTTCTGACTGCCCGGTATAGCCCACCAGCATATTCAGCACTTTACTGTTATAGCCTTTTGTCTCGGTCCTGATTCTGCGAAAGAGGCGCTGTAAATTCTGGGGAATAGGCCGGCTATTGGTGCAAACAACGTTAATCTTTACCTGCTGCTCATGGACCTTGTCTTTATTTATGAGCATGGTAAGGTACTCTTCGTATATTTTATAGAGCTTTTCCAGTTCCACATGCGGCCGCTTGAAGTTCTCTTCGCTCAACCCGTAGACCGTTATTTCAGAGATGTCACTGTGGTCGACACACCACTCAATGAATATCTCGCCCTTTTCCGCCCCTTTCTTATGCCCTTCCCAAGGGTCAAGACCTTGCTCTTTCGCCCATCTCCTGTTGCCGTCAGGAATCATGCCTATGTGGTATCCCATAACCAATACTCACTCATTCATTATCATGGAACCAAAATAATTCATTATAAAACTTAACCAGAGGTACAGCGGTTATTTCACGGTTTTCGTTTTAACAACCAGTATTCCAGACCATCGGCCAGGGCCAGCCAGCTGGCCTCAATGATGTTGGTGGAGCTGCCAACCGTCTGCCACTCCTCGACGCCGTCGCTTAATTCTATCAGGACGCGGACCAGAGAACCAGTGCCAACGCTCTCCTCAAGGATACGAACCTTGTAATCAATCAGTTCGACCTGGGCCAGGCTGGGATAGAACTGGAGCAGCGCCTTGCGCAATGCCTGATCCAGGGCATTGACCGGCCCATTCCCTTCAGCAGCGGTATGCATTACCTCCTTGCCTACCCGTACCTTGACCATCGCCTCGGACAGGGTATCCTCGTAACCCTTACGTGACGAGGGGCGACGCTTGGCCTCAACGACCACCATGAAATCAACTAGGCTAAAGGGAGGCTGATAATCAGGCCTCGCCCGGTGCACCAGCAGCTCAAAGGAAGCCTCGGCACCCTCGTACTGGAAGCCACGGCTCTCCGCTTGCTTTACCTGCTCCAGAAGCTTCTGCGCTTCCTTGCCCTGCACGGGGATATCCAGGCCCATCTCCCGCGCCTTGTAGATAATATTCCTCTTGCCCGATAGCTCGGATACGACCACCCTCTGCTGGCTGCCAACCCGGGCCGGGTCAATATGCTGATAGGCATCCACCCACTTCTCTATTCCCGAAACATGAAGCCCCCCCTTGTGACTGAAGGCACTCAACCCGACATACGGAGTGAACGGGTCGGGGACAAGGTTGGCCACCTCACTCACATAGTGGGCTACCTCGGTCAGCTTGGCCAGATGCTCGTCGCTGACACAATCGATACCCATCTTGAGCTTTAGGCCCGGTATAATGGAGCAGAGGTTGGCATTGCCACAGCGCTCGCCGTAGCCATTGATTGTCCCCTGTACCTGGGTAACGCCGGCGCTTACCGCCGCCAGGCTGTTGGCCACTGCCAGCTCACTATCGTTATGACAATGAATACCCAGCGGCACACTGCTTCGCTCCTTAACCGCCGCCACCGCTGTCACTATCTGCTCCGGTATCGAGCCGCCATTGGTATCACACAGTACCACACCGTCAGCGCCGGCTTCGGCAGCCACTATCACCACCCGCAGCGAGTATTCCGGGTCAGCCCGATAGCCGTCAAAGAAATGCTCAGCGTCAAAGAAGACGGTAAGCCCCCGTGACCGCAGATAGCGTATGGAATCGGCAATCATGCCGAGGTTTTCCTCCAAGGCAATTTCCAGGACTTGGGTCACCTGCTGCACTGAGCTCTTGCCGACGATGGTGACCACCTTCACTCCGGCATCGGCCAGGGCCAGGAGATTGGCATCCGTCTCGGCCTTACCCTCCGGATGTCGGGTGCTGCCAAAAGCGACCAGAGCCGAATTAGTCAAGCTCAGGTTCCGGGCCCTCTCAAAGAACTCAACGTCCTTGGGATTGGAGCCGGGCCAGCCGCCCTCAATATAGTGAATACCCAGTTCATCGAGCTTCTGGGCGATATGGAGCTTATCCACCACCGAGAAGGAGATGCCTTCCCGCTGGGCTCCATCCCGAAGCGTGGTATCATAAAGTTTGACCGGTTCCAACTGCTAACCCCTCACCTTACCGGCAATCAAGTCCCCCATCTCTCTTGTCCCCACCTCTGTCTTGCCTTCGTCCATTATATCATAGGTCCGGTAGCCCTGCCGTAACACTTCTTCGACCGCCGCCTCTACAGCCTGCGCTTCGGCAGCCATACCGAAAGAATGGCGCAGCATCATGGCCACACTGAGAATAGCGGCAATCGGGTTGGCCATATCCAGTCCAGCGCGCCGCGGGGCACTGCCGTGTATCGGCTCATACATACCGGGTGTCCTGACACCCTCCTTGGGGACCCCCGCCAGGCTTGCCGACGGCAGCATCCCCATCGAGCCGGCCAGCATCGAGGCTTCATCGGTTAGGATATCGCCAAACATATTCTCGGTAACGAGGACATCAAAGTAGGCCGGGTTCTGAATGAGCCGCATGGAACAAGCATCAACCAGCATATGGTCCAGCTCCACATCGTGGTAGCCCAGAGCCACCTCGGTGGCTACCTGCCGCCACAAGCGGGAAGACTCAAGCACATTAGCCTTGTCCACCGAGGTCAACTTCCGCCGCCGCTGGCGGGCCAGCTCAAAGCCGACCCGGACGATGCGCTCAATCTCCTGCTCCGAGTAGGTCATGGAATCGGTAGCCCGCCGCCCCCGGGTGGTCTGCCACCTTCTTTTGGGGCGGGCAAAGTAGAGACCGCCGGTAAGCTCCCGGACAAATACCAGGTCAACCCCGCTCACCACCTCTGGCTTCAGATTGGTCCCATCAACCAGCACAGGGGAGACTTTAACCGGCCGCAGATTAGCAAACAGCCCCAGCCCCTTCCTCAACGCCAGCAAGCCGTCCTCCGGCCTGACCGTCGCCAGGGGGTCGTCCCACTTAGGGCCACCCACCGCCCCCAGCAGCACGGCGTCACTCTTCTTGCAGAGCTTCAGGACATCCTCAGGTAAGGCTGTCCCCGTCTCGTCAATGGCCACCCCACCCACCGGGCCGTACTGCAGGTTGAAATCATGCCCGAAGCGACTGCCCACAGTTTGCAGGACTTTAATCGCCTCGCCGGCGACCTCAGGGCCGACACCATCACCGGGTAGTACCACCAGATTAAAACGCACTTATTACCTCCCGCTGGCTATTCTCTGCCGGGTATACTCAATAAGGCCGCCGGCGGCGATAAGCGCCGCCATAAAATCCGGGTAGGGACTGGCGGTAAACTCTAGTCCCCTGGTCAGGTTCTTTATCCTGCCTGCCGACAGGTCAACCTCAAGAGTGTCGCCCGCCTCGGTATTAGCCACTGCCTCCCCGCACTTAAGAAGGGGCAAGCCAATATTAATGGCATTACGAAAGAAGATGCGAGCAAAGCTGCTGGCAATGACGCAGGAAATCCCCGCCGCCTTTATCGCCAGCGGGGCGTGCTCCCGCGATGAGCCGCAGCCGAAGTTGGTGGTGGCCATGATGATATCCCCCGGCTGCACCTTATTCAAGAAATCCCGGTCAATATCCTCCATGCAGTGCCGGGCCAGCTCCGCCGGCTCGGACACATTGAGGTAGCGCGCCGGGATAATTACATCGGTATTAACATCGGCCCCGTATTTATGGACTTTCCCTTTTATCATGTTTACCAACCCCTCACCCTTTATCCCTCTCGGTGTATTGGATGCAATTGCTCACCAGCGGGAATAATGGTTTGAATCTCGATATTTTGCCCGTTGTAGATTACCCTCTCGATAAGAAGCCTCAATAGTTCTTGCTTGCCGCTGAAGTCCAGGTTATCTAACCCCTTGCCAATCTTCTTCATTAAGCTTCTGATACGTTCTTCCTGGCTCTGTGTCAACTTCCTCTGGGTAAGTTGCCTCTCCAGTTCAGCCTTTCGCTTCTCCAACTCAGCTTGTTCTTTCTGTATCAGCTCCATATCCTCGCGCATCATAAAATCGGCATATAGACCCTTGCGATAACCCTCTACCAATCGTTTTTGCTCTATAGGAATTGCCCTGAGCCTCGTCTGACAGAGCTCCAGTTCTCGCTCCAGCATTTCCCTTGTCTCCGAATCATTATCATTGCGGTGATGCAGCTGTTCGATGAGGAAGTCCGGGTCTCTTATCAGCCGGGCGATGGTGTCCCAGACCTGAGGCTCTATTGACGCGGTTTTTATTTGCGGACAGCAGCAGGGTGTCAGCAGTCCATCTATACCCAGTGGGATGTTGTCAGTCTTGTAACTGCGATAGCACTGATAGTAGGGAACGCCGTGAATAGCATGTCCGCCCATGCGACCGCCACATTGAGAGCAATATAGAAGCCCTGACAGTAAGTATTTCCTCTTCGCATTCCTATTTGCCAATTCTGCGTTTCTTCTGAGCTTTCTTTGGGCGGCTTCAAATGAGTCCCTCGAAACAAGGGAAGGAACTTGAACCGTTGTCCAGTCCTCTTTCGGTCTCAGAGCGGTCGAAGTCTTTTTTTCTTTGGTTAAAGATTTAACTTTGTACTTCGGTTCCACCCGGTATCTGCGGAATTGGTGTAATCTGCCCGCGTAAGTCTCATTTCTCAACATAGTGCTGAGAGTGCTGGCACGCCACCTGTCTCCACCCTCTGGAGTAGGTATTTGCAGATGGTTCAGCCTGCTGGCTAGTCCCTGAAGTGAAAGACTTTCATTTACAAAGATGTGGAAGATGAGTCTTAGAATTTTGGCTGTCTCAGGGTCCTCTTCTAAGGTCGCCTTATTTTTATTGTAGCGATAGCCAAATGGCGCGCAGCTGCCGCTGAGCACCTTGCCCTGCCTGACTTTCTCCCGTAGACCCCTCATACTTCTCTCCCTGATCTTCTCACGCTCATACTGGCCCACGGCTCCTCGAATAGCAAAGAACATCTTACCTTCCGGAGAGGTGTCCATTTCTTGAGTAATGAATTCCAACTTGGCGCCATATCTTGTGAATTCGTTATCCAGAAGCAGCAGGTCAGCAAGATTTCTAGAAAGCCTGTCTGGATCATAGGCCATTACCACGTCGACCTGGCCTTGCTGAACCAATTCTCTTAAGCGATTCAGGGCTGGCCGGTTCAATTCAGAGCCGCTGAAACCGTCATCAACGAAAGCTTCCCTGGCCACGTCGGGCATAATGCTCCAACCCCTCTCCAGACATCTTCTACGCAAGGCTTCAATCTGGCTAGGGATACCATATTTCTCAGCCTGTTTATCAGTGCTAACTCTGGCGTAAAGTGCTGCTCTCATTTTCGCCCCTCATTGTCAATTTTTTGCTCCCTCTGAATCTTCTCTATTATCGCTTCTTCAAGCCATTGTCCGAGGGTCTTTCTCCGAGTGACAGCAGAAACTCTGGCTTTGTGGAGAACCTCAGGATTCATCCTTATGCTGAGGTTTGGTCTTATTCCTTCTCCTCTGGGCATGACTCTATTGTATGATGTGTAGGACACAAAGTCAAGAGCTTACGACGCAGCTCTAATTGCGGTGAACAAAACGATGAGGTGTGTAGTTCTAGTCCACCAGGTTGGCCGATGTTGCGGTGAAACGATGACTGTCATCAACTTAATAGGTAAGGCAGCAAATCCCTTACACTGTTTAAAGTATGTCTTTGAGTAGTGGTTCAACTAGTTGAACATCATGTTGCATTGTTACCATATTGTAATGGCTTTAGCCTGTTAGTAGTGCCCCATCCTAACTAAGCTACTATCTCTTCGGAAACGCTGGGCCACCAGATAGCCCCAAGATTCGTTAGTCAACTAGTTTCCATCGTTATGAACCTAACCTGAAGCTGAGTACAGCCTGCTCTTTGAACCTTTGCCGCGTCTTCTCGGGCCCCACAACGTGGGGGTCGTAATCTGTCTTTTTCTCATTCGGTACCAGTTTTAACAGCGGTTCCACCTTGCTGTTTCGCGTCTTGTTTCATAGTGAAATATGGGGCCACTTTTTTGTACAAAACATTAATTATCAAGGGTATAAATGGTACAAACCATTCGTAAAGCCCGGCGAAGAATTTGTACAATCATAGTGTTGGGGAAGCGATGGTGAAAGGAAATGACAAAAGCAGCTGTCAAGATGTATGGACAAGAGTTAGGAGAGTCCCAGTCATCGTATGAATCTCTTTGCTAAGTGTATATTTCTTGTCTTAGACTTGTCGGTGGAGAAGTACCTCACCAGTATAGAGGATAGAGGATTCTCTTCATTTCTAACTGAACGAAAAGATGCAAAGTGCAAAGGTATCAATCGTGGGTAAGAATCGTTATCTGATCAATTTTAGCAAATTCATCAGGTCTAACGCATTCCTAATAGCAAATCCCTCAACATCATTATTAAAGTAGGCATAGATCTTGTTGACATCCAGCTCTTTCAACATCTGAGCCCAATTCTCCAGTTCCTCGCTAGAGTAGCAACTGCTATAGAGACAATGACTACCATGAAAACGTATATAAGAGAAATCAGATGTAGTCACCACTGGCGTACGGAAGCCTGGCATGTCATAGATACAGAAGCCAACGTTGTAGCGGCGTAACAGATTGAATATCCTATCATCGAACCAGGAATTGTGCCGAAATTCAAAAACGTGAGGGACATCCCGCGGAAGAATCCCCAAAAAGCTCTCAAGCGTTTGGTCATCATACTTCATGTTATGTGGGAGTTGGTAGAGTAGGGGGCCCAGTTTCCCATCCAGAAGCCGAGCCCGAGACACGAAGTTTGCTAAAGGTTCAACAGCGTTTTTAAGCCTTTTTATGTGGGTGATAAATCGGCTTACTTTGACCGAAAATACGAATTCGGAAGGCGAGGAGTTTTTCCAATTAGTAAACGCTTTTTCAGAAGGAAGGTGATAGAAGCTATTATTAAGCTCTACAGTGGAATAATGGCTGGAATAGAACTCAAGCCACCTGGACTTAGGTAAACCGTTAGGGTAGAACTTCTCCTGCCAATGGTCATAGTGCCAGCCTGATGTCCCAATATAATATCTCGCGGCCATAACCTGCTATCCCAGCGGAGTAATGCACATTTTATCAGTTGCACATGACCAACGCAATGAGCCAGCAGGTGTTTTTAAGAGCTAGAAAGCCTCTGGCGTCAAACAACAAACTGGCTAAATGTTACTCTGTTATAGGACCAATATTCCATCTTAAAAATTTGTGCGTTTGGTATTATTATGAACGATAAACTTGGATACCGAGAACTCAATGAGTTTGGGTTTGGGACTAGAATTTAATTCCCCCTTCTTTCTTTTTTTCTTGCTTCTCGCCCCGTCTTTTCCAGCTCCTCTATTCTCCTTTCTTC
>DUEU01000050.1 GCA_011191985.1 Dehalococcoidia bacterium | reverse complement strand
GGGAGAGTCCGGCCCTGAATGGTATGCTCAAGTCCTGCCATGTACTGGAGATCCCTTTTGTCTTCAATAATCTCGAACCGGCCACCGGGCTTGTGGGCGATATATCTGAATGCTCCATGCTCGCCGAGAAGATGAGTGGCGCATGGGCCGCTTTCGTTCGTAGCGGTGACCCAAATCATCATGGAATACCGTACTGGCCTGCTTATACAACCGAAGAGCGCGCCACCATGATCTTCGACACGGAGTGCCGGGTAGAAAATGACCCCTACGGGGAAGAACGAAAGGCATGGGATGGGATATGCTAGTAAAAGATGCGACTGCAAGAACAGCACCTGCGGCAATTTGATCTTGGGCGATTGCGCTAGTGTAACATCCGGACAGTTGCTCAAGTTTGGGAAGCCAGGAGTAGAAAAATACTCCTGGCTTCCTGTTTATCTGAATATCATTAACTATATATAAATCCGTGGGCATATAGAAAGAATAATCCTACATAGAGCCAAAAATTTCCCTCCTCTACCTTGGTCTCATCTGTAAATCGAGAGTGATACGGTGGTGGCTTAGTGCCAAGCAGAGTCCCTCAAGCGTCTACAAATCTGATTAGCCGGGTTTAATCCTACTCGTCTTTCGGCTCAGTAAGCCTCACCCTGACCGCTTGCCAGCGACCATTATGTCCCCGTTCAACCTCAAACTCTACTTCCTGACCTTCTCTGAGGGTATAATAGTCCACCCCTTGAACCTCGCTACTGTGAAAGAAGAGGTCTTCTTCAGTCTCTGCTCTGATAAACCCGTAACCGCGGTCTGTAAGTCGCCTGATTATCCCCTTTGCCATGTGAAATCCCACCAATGAAGATTCCGCTTTCTTAAACTGACAAGGGCACCAGCCACCGCAACTCATCTAGCGATTCTGATGCTATTGTTATTTTACTCTATCCTTTCCTCCACTAGATAGACAATATCACCTTCACAAGCAAGGTAATGGAAACTATCAGGAGAGTCAAAACTAATATTGCCTCCGTTTGGTATAACAATACTATCGTATTGCTTGCCCTCCATCCCGTCTACAACCACGAACTGCTTGTTGCCGACCTCAGCGATATAAGCCAACCGTTGGCTATCGGGACCGAAGGTAAGACCGCCGGCCATAACAGTTTCATAGTTCTCCCCCTCAATCCCGTCCACTATTACGAACTGATTGTTAACAGTATAAGCGACCCGCTGGCTGTCAGGACTAATGGTAACAGGACCAACACTAGAGAACTGCTCGCCTTCCTCTCCGTCGATAACCACAAATTGTCGGTTTCTGTCTTGGGCGACGTAAGCCAGCCGCTGGCTGTCGGGGCTGAATACAATACTGCCGGCTATTATGCTGTCGTATCTCTTCAGCTCTGCGCCATTGACAACCACGAACTGCGAATCGTTCCACTCGGCCGCGTAGGCGACCCGTTGGCTATCAGGGCTGAAGATAAGACTGCCAACTATGATTTTGTCATATTCCTTACCTTCAAGCTCATTGACAACCACGAACTGGAAATCGTCCTCCTCGACTGCATAAGCGACCTGTTGGCTGTCGGGGCTAAAGATTAGGTTGCCCTTTAATGCGGCATAGTAGCTCTGCCGGGCTTCTTCCTTATCCACCACCACGAACCACTTGTCACGCTGCCGGGCGAAACAAGCCACCCGCTGGCTATCAGGACTGAAGGTAACACTGCTCGTTTTCTCATATAGATTTCTGCCAGTCGCTCTGTCCCGCCACTGGACTCCATCGACGACCAGGGTTGATGTTGGCTCCGCCCCAGAGCGTAATACAACTCCATAAGCCACCCGTTGGCCATCAGGGCTGAAGACAAGTCTATCTTCTACAATGCCCTCGTATCTCTTATCCTCAACCTCATCCAAAACCACAGAACTCAGGATGTCCGTTCTGGCGACGTAGCCCACCCGTTGGCCATCAGGGCTGAAGATTATACTATCTTCAATAATGCTGTCGTATCTCTCCCCCTCAATCCCATCCACGACCACAAACTGTCGGTGGCCCTCTTCAGAATCGTACTCTTTAACCACATAAGCCGCCCGCCTGCTGTTGGGGTCTGCTGTCAAAGACTCAGGTATCCACGAAGAACGGTCAATTTCCATAATAACTTTTTCAGATAGTATCCTCTCCGGTGTAGGTTTCGGTTCAGGTGAAGGAGTGGGGGTTGGGGATGGGCTCGGCACCGGTGTCGGGACTGGAGTAGGTGCCGGGGTTGGACTTGGCTCAGGTGGTGTAGGTTGTTGCTGGCAACTAGCCAATAGTGCTGTTGGCAACAAGACAAATATGATTACCGCACACAGAAACCGTAGTTTTTTCATTCTAATATACCTCCGTAAACATATGGCTATAAAAATGATGTCCTTAAACCAAAAAGGCACCAGTTATTAAGTCTTTTTAGCAGTATTGGTGCCTCTCTTCCATCCCCACAGACCATAAGCCCCCATTTAATTCAGGCACTTGAGTATATTACCGGGTTGTCATTTTGTCAATGTCTCAAGAACGGGAGCGGGGGCGGGAGGAGAGTTGATAATGCGACTAATTATCACTATACTCAATTTCGTAAATAAAGGGCAAATCGTGGGAATTGCCCGTTTATCACAGCTTTATAGCATCATCGGGCAATGGCGTTATTACCGCTCTTTAGCGACTGGTGAAAATAATTATAGGGAGAAAGTTGCGATGTCTTATCAATGTATTATTTATGAAAAGAAAGAAGCAGTGGCTAAAATCACCCTGAACCGCCCTGAGGTATTAAATGCCTTCAATCGTCAAATGCTCCGAGAAATACTACAGGCTCTCGAAGATGCCGAGAAGGACAATAAAATTAGAGTAGTGGTAATCACGGGCAAGGGCAGAGCGTTCTGTGTCGGGTTGGACTTGAAATTCGCTAGGGAGGAATTAAAAAGCAGCAAAGACCACCAGGATATTACCCACCTGGGCGACTTACGTAGAATTGAGAACCTCAGCAAGCCGGTAATAGCTGCTGTAAATGGATTATGCCTCGCTGGTGGTTTTGAAATTATGCTGGCTGCTGACCTGGTAATTGCCGCTGAAGATGCTCAAATAGGTGACCAGCATATGCGCTATGGATTATTCGGTGCCGGGGGTAGCCCATACCGACTTCCGCTAATTGTCGGCATCAGGAAAGCAAAGGAGATTATTTTTACCGGCAAATGGCTTTCGGGCAAGGAGGCAGAACAGATAGGGCTGGTTAACCTTGCTGTTCCCAACAGTATTTTAGAAAACGCCACCGACGAGCTGGCAGCCGAGCTGGCTGAAAAGAGTCCGGTAGCTATGAGGATTTCCAAGGCTTTTATTAATAGGGCAGTGCAGGTTGATGGAGATATGCGGGTCGAGTTTGCCATTATGTCAGCAATCGTTAATAACAGCTCGGAAGACTATCAGGAAGGGATTCGGGCATTTAACGAGAAGAGAAAGCCAGTATTCAAAGGCAAATAGAGATCTGGTGGGGGCAGTCCTCAAATACCTCGGATAGGGTATTTCTCTGGTTCATACATAATATATGTTATCCTCGTCCAGTAGTAAAACAGATTACCCCGACGCCGCCGGCCCGATCTGCCCCTTAAGCATATCCAGCCAGGCGACCGATTTTACTTCCCGCTCCAGAAGATACTTGAGGTAATCCCTGAGCACTGCCTCAACCTCCTGGGAAAGCTCCGGGGTAAGTTTCAGCCTGCTGGCAGTGCCATAGTCGTTATCCTGCAGGAAACGCAGCACCTTAAGGGCATTCACCGACAGGGGATAGCTCAGCGGCTGGCCATGTCGGCAACTCGGGCACAGCACCCCACCGGCATGGGAGCAGAACGAATTGGTAACCGGCTCCAGAAGTGCCCGACAGGAGACACACTGCTGAAGCTGCGGACGGTAGCCGACCCGGTCAAGGAGATGAAGCTCAAAGTAGCGCAGCGCCAGCTCCCGGTCACCCTCCTGGCAGAGGCCGGCCATTATCTCCAGCAGTAACCGGAAAAGACGGTAATTCTCCTCACCATCGGCGGTAAACTGATAGACCAGCTCGGCGGCATAGAGAGCGCATGAGGTAAGCCACAGGTCACTCTTCAGGGGCAGGAAGCTGTTTATCGTCTGGCTGCCGGTTATGGTATCCAGGTTCCGCCCCCGCGCCAGAGAGACCTGGCTGTGGGTCAGCAGCTCCAGGTGCCCGGCGAGCTTGCTCCTGGGCTTACGCAGGCTCTTGGCAAAACCCTGGATTTTGCCCAGGTGCGGTGTGTAGAGGGTGAGGATGCTGTCGGCCTCGCCCAGCTTGGTCTTCTTTATTATGATAGCTTCCGTCTGATAGGTCCGTGGCCTGGACATATTAAACTTGCTTGTCCTGTTGACTTGCCCTCAGTTCCATATGATAGCACTCTACGTCACCCGCGGTAAATTTCCTAGTGGTTCTAAATCCAGCCTTTTCGTAGGCCTTTACAGCCCTAGTATTACCAGCAACAGGTTCAATCCAGCATAGCCGTATATTCATACTGTCTAACAGATAGCCGGCCAGTATTTTCAGGGCATCGGTACCATAGCCCCGGTCTTTATCCATGTCCTCAGCGATGATTATATCCAGCTCTACCGAATTATTCTCCCTGTTTATCTCATTGTAATTTACCTGCCCCACCGGTCTGTTGCCGGCCAGAATGATAAAGCAACGGCCTTTTTCCGGTTCGCTGCCATCGAAGTAGTATCGCTTCCAATCCCGGGTGAACTCTTCGTAGGTAGGGATACGACCATCTTCATACCATAAGGGCGCTGAATCCGACTGCGTAGCCCATTGATAAAATAGCGGAATCTCAGCAACTGTCATCGGCCGCAATGCGACCTGTTCACCGCGAATAATCATAAACCGGGATTAACCTCTCCACCTTACCTTTTATCCTGATTTCGGCACTCCTAACCACCTGGGGGTCCGGCCCACGTAATCACGGTAAGCGTCGCCGTATTTTTTAAGGCAGAAGCGTTCTTCGGCCTCTACAAATAAAGGCAGCATAACTATATATACAACTGCAAGCAATAAGAAAAGCCACGAAGCCGAAGCTATGCCCGCTCCGACAAATATCGGAAACGGGGTGAGGTTCATCGGATGCCTTGAATAACGATACATTCCGGTGGTGACCGGCTTATCGGTCGGTGTATTAGTGAAATTCACCGAAGTTATGGCGTACGGGATTAATCCCAACAGAAAAATAGGAAGACCTACGTAAAACCATAACGTCCCCAATTTTAAGGGGAGGAAAATAGAGTATATAAGCAAGAGAAGATAGCTTAGGTGCAAGGTAAGCAGGGCACTTTTTTGCCTTTTGCTGAACTCTGTGGTAAAACTCTCTCCTTCCTTTTGCCCTCTAGCGACTAAAGGCATAAAAAAAACAGGTATAAGACTGCAAAGCATGAAAATCCAGGCATTCCAGACGCCTATTTGAAAAGGCGGGATCAGAGACATAATTAACTACCCTTTATAATATATTTACGGGAAGATTAAAACTCCTGCCTGCCTTCTAAAGCACGGGTGAGGGTAACGTCGTCGGCGTATTCCAGCTCGGTGCCGAAGGGCAGCCCCCGGGCCAGACGGGTAACCCGGATGCCGAGGGGAGAAACGAGGCGGTTGATATACATGGCCGTCTGTTCACCCTCAAGATTGGGGTTGGTCGCCAGGATGACTTCACTCACCGAACCATCCTGCAACCGACCTATAAACTCTTTAATCCTGACATCGTCGGTGCCTACCCCCTCCGTAGGCGAGATAGCACCGTGGAGTACGTGATAAAGCCCTTTAAAAGTCCCGGTATGCTCCAGCGCCAGGATGTCCTGAGGCTGCTCAACGACGCAAATCTGGCTACGGTCACGCTCACTGCTCTGGCAGATAAGGCAGGGGTCAGTATCGGTAACGTTAAAACATACGGAGCACAGACTGGTCTCCTCTTTCAGCGACAGTAGCGCCTCAGCTAGCAGCCGGGACTGCTCTTCAGGAGCACGCAACAGGTGGTAGACCAGCCGCTGAGCACTCTTGGGGCCGATGCCCGGCAGCCGGCTGAACTCCTGGACAAGCCGGTGCACTGCTGCCGAGATAGGTCTCAGACCATCCAATGTCAACCCTCCCTCGAAAAATTATGTCAAACTAGGAATTTCCCCACCACCATTTAGCCTGCCGGGTCGCCCCGGTGACCAGTCATGTGGCTGAGAAACCAATCATGTTAAACCGGGAATTTTAATGCCGCCGGTCAGTCCCCCAAGCTGTTTGGCGGCAAGCTCCTGAGACTGGCTGATGGCCTCACTTACCGCGCTCAGCACCAGATCCTCCAGCATCTCGACATCATCGGCGTCCACCACCTCCGGCGATATTTTTATCGACTTAATCTGCTGCTGACCGTTAACCGTGACCGTGACCGCCCCACCGCCGGAGCTGACCTCCAGGATAGTATCGCTCAATTCCTGCTGCGCCTTGGCCAGTTTTTCCTGGAGCTTCTGAGCTTGCTGCATCATAAACTTGTTCATTTCTCCTCCACGCTGATAACTCGGGCACCCATTTTCTTAGCGGCCTCCACCAGGTGATTGCTCTCCGACTGGTAGATACAGCGCACACGGCAGGTGCGGCCCAGGAAGTGACTTACAATTCTCTCCGCCACCCGCTGATTTTCTGGCTTCTCCATATTCTCCTTGTGAAGGTTATATTTAAAGGCGAGCACAACAGTATCGTCTTCAATGTCCACCGGCTTGACCCCGGCACTCCTTAGCAGGGCAACGGCGTTGGTTCGCTTAACATCGGCCGGGGCGTCCTCGATAACCCGTTTCCAGTTCAATCTCAGTTCCTCAAGCTCACCGCCCGGCGGCGGGGTGTCAACCTCCGTCACCGGCTCAGCCTTCTCAGGCGACGCTTCATTGACCGCCGGCGCTGGTTCGGCCTTCTCCACGGCAGGCCTGACTTTTTTCACCGGCCGTTCCGAAGCCGCCGGTTGAGCTGGAGCCGCTGTTACCGGCCGGGGCACCTCTACCGCCGTGGGACGAGGGATACTTGCTTCACCTTCGGCAGCCAGGATACAGTCAACCAGTGCCAGTTCCAGAGGTAAGGTTGAATAGCCATCGAGCCCAAGCTCAACCTCGCCAAAGAGCTTGACCGCCCTCAGTACCTGAGGCAACGAGGCCTGGCCAGCCAGAGCTTGTAGCTCTGCCATATCCTCAGGGGTAAGATCCGCCGCTTCTCCGGAGCCGGTCTTCGTCAGTAGCAGGTTCCTGAGGTATTCCACAACTTCACGATTGAACTGGCGTAGATCCAGCCCATCGCCGCTGGCACTGTTGATGGTGGCTATGCCAGCGGCGACATCATTATTGATAACGTGCTTCACCAACTCCTTAGCCCGCCAGTCCCCGGTGATACCGAGGACAGCCTGCACCTGATGGAGGCCAACCTCCGGGCCGTAGTAGGCCGTCATCTGCTCCAGCAGGTTCTCAGCATCACGCAGACTCCCCCGGGAACTCCGGGCAACCAGCCGCAGTGCCTCCGGTTCGGCCTGAATACCCTCGGCATCACAGATATGACTCAGCTTGGCGACGATATCCGCCTGGGAAAGACGGCGGAAATCAAAACGCTGGCACCGTGAAATGATAGTAGGCAGCACTTTGTGAATTTCGGTGGTCGCCAGAATGAAGATAACCTGCGGCGGTGGCTCCTCAAGCGTCTTGAGCAGGGCATTAGATGCCTCCTTGGTGAGCATATGAACCTCGTCTATTATATATACCTTGTAATGGGCCTGGTTTGGGGCATAGCTTACCCGCTCCCGCAGTTCACGAATTTCATCAATGCCGCGGTTGCTGGCGGCATCAATCTCAATTATATCCAGAGCGCGACCCTCAGTTATCGCCCGGCACAGGTCGCAGGCATTGCACGGCTCCCCCCGGCCGCCGGCCAGGCAATTCACCGCCTTGGCCAGAATACGCCCGGTGCTGGTCTTACCCGTTCCGCGCGGCCCGCAGAATAGGTAGGCATGAGACACCCGTCCGCTCGCCAGAGCATTGAGTAATGTCTGGGTAACCGGCCCCTGCCCAACCACCTCCGCCAAAGCCTGCGGACGCCACCGGCGATAAAAAACCTGAGAGGTCTGTTCCATAGCTCTTATTATACTCTATATCCGCTGGTTTCCAAAGGGATTCCGGCAGAAAATTTCTGTCAGTTTTACCAGCGACGGACAAAAAAATACCAGCCTTATCGGCGTAAGGCTGGTACCATAAGGCAGATCGGCCGGTCATAACAGAGATGGTATATCCTTAGCGGCTTCGTCTATTCCCCTGAGTTTAATGTCAGCCTCTTCCTGCCGCTGGACAGCCTCACGCATAAAGACCGCCGAATCGTTATAGTATCTTCTCACCTTCTCCACATCGCTGAGCTCGGAAAGCACCACCGTGACATCCATCAAGCCCCTCTCCCGGGGATAATCGCCGTTCCGGATGATCGCCTTCGGGGCAACGTCTCTCATGTAATCACCGAGTTCCTTGACAAGATCCATGTTCATTTCCTTGGCTGGTGCCGTCAGGAGGTACAAGGCCCGTCCGGCGTCGGCCGGGTTACACTTAAGAGATAGCTCAGCCATGGCCTCGTCCATGGCCTGGATGCCCTTGTGGGTCTCGGTGCTCTTCTTGCGAAAATTACGGGAACTCTCAATAATAGGCAGCTTCTTTAGCAAAGAAAGAGGCGACTTGCCATAGCCGATTATCGTCCAGCCAACCAGGGTCTGAATTATGTCGCCAGCATCAAGCAGCCTGGCCCCGATGTGTTTCGACTTCTTCTCCTCGCCGGCGCAGAGGAAGTTGTAGAACGGCTGTGCAATCAGGGTGTTAATCTTGGCAATTTTGTTCTTGAGGGAGAAGTCTTTTCTCACATACCGTTGATTATCAACCAGGAATACGGCGTCGGACACCGAACTCACCGCTTTCAAGCAGGTAGCGGAATTATACACGGTCCTTTCTTCGGTCGACTCCTCATGCTCGAAGGGCAGGACTACAAGGCTGTAGACCGGCTTATCGCCGTAGCG
>DUEU01000005.1 GCA_011191985.1 Dehalococcoidia bacterium | reverse complement strand
TCGCCCGCATTCACGGGCTGGCCTCGGCCAAGTACAACGAGTTGCTCCAGTTTCCCAACGATATTATGGGTATCGCCCTGAACCTGGAAGAGGACAGTGTTGCGGCCATCATTGTCGATGAGTACAGCAAAATCAAGGAAGGGGATGAGGTGCGCTGTACCGGGCGGATTGCCGAGGTGCCGGTGGGCGATGCCCTCATCGGCCGGGTGGTCGACCCCCTGGGTCGTCCGGTTGACGGCAAGGGTGCGATAAAGACGGATAAGACCCGGCCGGTAGAGCGGGTCGCCCCCAACGTTACCCTACGCAAGTCGGTAGATACCCCGGTGCAGACCGGTATCAAGGCGATAGACTGTATAATTCCTATCGGGCGAGGGCAGAGGGAGCTTATCATCGGTGACCGCTCGACGGGCAAGACCGCCATCACCCTCGATACTATTATCAACCAGAAGGGCGGCGATTTAATCTGTATTTATGTGGCTATTGGCCAGAAGGCGTCCAAGGTGGCCCGGGTAGTGGCTACCCTTGAAGAACATGGTGCCATGGAGCATACCATTGTGGTTAATGCCAATGCCGCTGACTCGGTGGCGCTTCAGTATCTGGCCCCTTATTCCGGTTGCGCTATCGGCGAGGAGTTCATGGAGCAGGGCAAAGACGCCCTGGTCATCTACGACGACCTTTCCAAGCACGCCTGGGCTTACCGACAGCTTTCCCTGCTTCTGCGGCGTCCCCCCGGCCGGGAGGCATACCCGGGTGATGTCTTCTATTTGCACAGTCGTCTGCTGGAGAGGGCGGCCAAGTATGCCCCGGAGCAGGGCGGCGGCTCACTCACGGCTCTGCCTATCATCGAGACCCAGGCAGGGGACGTGTCGGCTTACATACCGACCAATGTTATCTCGATTACGGACGGCCAGATTTATCTGGAGACAGACCTCTTTAACTCGGGGCAGAGGCCGGCGCTGAACGTGGGGTTATCGGTGTCCCGTGTGGGCAGTGCCGCGCAGACCCGGGCCATGAAGCAGGTCGCTGGCAAGCTCAGGCTGGAGTTGGCCCAGTTCCGCGAGTTGGCGGCATTTGCCCAGTTCGGCACCGCTGAGCTGGACAAGGCGACCAGAGACCAGCTTGAGCGCGGCCGGAGAATCACCGAAATCCTGAAGCAGCCACAGTATGTTCCCGTGCCCATGGAAAAGCAGGTCATGATTCTGTATGCCGTTATCAACGGTTATATTGATGAGCTACCCGTGGACAAGGTCACCACTTTTGAGACCGACTTCAACCGCTTTATGGAAGCGAATCACCCGGAGATAGGCAAGTCCATCGCCGGGGAAAAAGAGCTTACCGCCGATACTGAAGATGCTCTGAAGAAGGCCATTGCCGAGTTCAAGCAGGGGTATTCTGCGGAGTAGCTATGAAACGGGAGAGATTTTAGAGATTGGCTAATATACGTTTAATTCGCCGCCGCATCCGCGGTATTCAGAACATAGCCAAGATAACCCAGGCTATGGAGATGATTGCCACCTCCAAGATGAGAAAGGCGCAGGAGCGGGGCCTGGCGGGACGGCCTTATTCCGAGAAGATACAGCAGGTGATAGCCGACCTGGCGGCGCTACCGCAAGAAGGTGAAGCCCTGCACCCGCTGCTACAGCGAAGACCGGTGGCGAAGATCGCGGTGGTCCACATTACCCCCGACCGCGGTCTATGCGGTGGCCTTAATGCCAGTCTGAACCGCAAGACGGGGGCCTTTATCGTGGAGCAGGCGGTGCCGTCTTACCTAGTTGTTGTCGGCCGCAAGGGTCTGGAGTTCATGAGGCGGTACCGCCGTGACATTCGGGCCGAGTTCATCAATATCGGCGATCGGCCCAGCCTGCTGGATACCCTGCCCATTTCCCGTATTGTTATTGATGATTATACCAACGGCGTGGTGGACCTGGTCTATCTGGCTTATGCCCAGTTTGTCTCCACCATGGTGCAGAGGCCGGTCCTGAAGCAAATACTGCCGGTGGAACCGGCGGTGATTCCCCAGGCCCAGAACGTGGACTATATCTATGAACCCGGTCCCGCCGAGGTGCTGGGGGAGCTCCTGCCCCGCTTTGTCGAGATGCAGGTCTACCATGCTATTCTGGAGGCGATTGCCAGCGAGCAGTCGGCGCGTATGGTGGCCATGCGCAATGCCACCGACAGCGCCAGGGAGCTGGTTGATGGCTTGACTTTGATGTACAATAAGGCCCGTCAGGAATCAATAACCAAGGAGCTTCTTGATATTACCGGCGGGGCCGCTGCCCTGGCCTAGGCAGGTGCTCGGAAGAAGGCCGGTTGCTGTGCTCGAGAAGCCGTTGAGGGGGTAAAAATGGCCAAAGGCAAGGTAGCTCAGGTAATAGGGACGGTGGTTGATGTTGAATTTCCGCCGAAGGAGCTGCCGGCGCTTTACAACGCTATCGAGATTGCCACCGATAGGGGCAAGGTAGTGCTTGAAGCTCAGGAGCATGTTGGCAATAACTGGGTCCGCTGCCTGTCTCTTTCGCCCACGGATGGGCTGGAACGCGGTGCCGAGGCGGTGGATACCGGGGCGGCGCTCAGTGTGCCTATCGGTAAGGGGACCCTGGGCCGCCTTTTTGATGTGCTCGGTGAGCCGTTGGACAACCTCGGTGCCGTTGATGCCAAGGAACGCTGGCCCATCCACCGCCCCCCGCCCTCGCTCCAGGAACAGGAGACCACCACCCAAGTGCTGGAGACCGGGCTAAAGGTCATTGACCTGATTGCTCCCTTTACTAAGGGGGGTAAGGTCGGGGCTTATGGCGGTGCCGGTGTCGGCAAGACGGTGGTTATCCAGGAGCTTATCCGCAACATCGCTACCGAGCACGGCGGTAACTCCGTTTTTACCGGCATCGGCGAGCGGTCCCGTGAGGGCAACGACCTCTGGAACGAGATGAAAGAATCTGGCGTAATTGATAAGACGGTGATGGTCTTCGGGCAGATGAATGACCCCCCCGGCGTCCGTCTGCGCGTGGGGCTTACCGGGCTGACAATGGCGGAATACTTCCGCGACGTC
>DUEU01000049.1 GCA_011191985.1 Dehalococcoidia bacterium | reverse complement strand
TTTGTCCCCCTCCCTTTGGTTTGGAAGGGAGGGGGAAGATATAAGTAAGAGAGGCTTCGCCTCTCTATAACTCTGCCTTTTATATCTCCTTCGAAGGACAGTTAAGTTCTTTTACTTTTAGAAAAGGAGTTTCTCACTCTTTATCACCCCCTTTTACTGAGATTCCTCGCATAGCGCCCATTCTGCTATAATATTCTCATGGAAAAGCCACGCTTGGTTCTTTTTGACGGAAATGCCATCGTCCACCGTGCCTTTCATGCCTTTGAGAGGACCAAGCCGCTCACGGTAAGCAAGACCGGCGAGGTGGTCAGCGCCGTCTACGGCTTTGCCCTGATGCTGCTCAAGTCAATCAGTGAGCTAAAACCGACCCACTACGCCATTGCCTTCGACCGGCCCACCCCTACCTTCCGGCACAAGCTCTTCGACGACTACAAGGCCCACCGGGCGGAGACCCCTGACGAGCTTCGCGGTCAGATGGGCAGGGTGAAGGAACTAGTGGCCGCCTTTCACATGCCGGCCTATGAAATTGACGGCTACGAGGCCGATGATGTTCTAGGCACCCTGAGCCACCAGGCCAGCCAGCAGGACATCGAGACCGTTATTGTTACCGGTGACGCCGACACCATGCAGCTGGTCTCGCCTCAGGTAAAAGTGCTTTACCCCAAACCGGGCGGTACGTTCAGTAACACCATCCTGTACGACGAAGCGGCCGTGCAGGAAAAGTACGGCATCAGTCCCCCCCAGATTGTTGACCTAAAAGCCCTAAAGGGCGACCCATCGGACAATATCCCCGGTGTCCCCGGCATCGGCGACAAAACGGCTACCAGGCTCATCAAGCAGTTCGGCGCTGTCGAGGAGATTTACCGTCACCTCGACGATATCACCCCGCCCAATCTCCGCGAAATACTGCGGGCAAACGAGCCTGTAGCCCGGCAGAGCAAGACGCTGGCAACCATAGTGATGCAAACGCCGGTTACCCTCGACATCGACAGCTGTCGGGTAACCCGGTATGACCGCCGCCAGGTAACCGATTTCCTGCGTGAACTCGAGTTCTTCAGCCTGCTGACGAAACTGCCCGATATAGAATCCAGCGAGCCTAGCGAGGGGACCGCTCAGGTCGAGGTCGGCCCGCCGCCAGTAACCTGTCATGTTATCAGTACCACCCCGGCCCTCGATGATCTGGTAAACCGTCTTTCCTCAGCCAAATCAATCGCCTTCGACACGGAAACCACCAGCCTGAACGCCATGCTAGCCCAGCTTGTCGGCATATCGCTGTCCCTGTCGCCGGATGAGGCCTATTACATCCCGGTGGGGCATGTCGGCTGGGGAGAGGTAGAGCAGCTACCCCTGGCGCAGGTCATTGACCGGATAAGACCGCCGCTGGAGGATCCGGTCCTGGCCAAGCTCACTCATAACGGCAAGTACGACATGACCGTGCTGGCGGAGCACGGCATCATAGTCAGCAACATCTCTTTCGACTCCATGCTCGCCGCTTATCTGCTTGGTGAAAAGTCCCTGGGCCTTAAAGCCCTTGCCTTCAGCAAACTCCATATCGAGATGACCCCGATTACCGACCTCATTGGCACCGGGGCCAAACAGATCTCCATGTCTCAGGTAGACATCAACCGGGCCGCCGAGTACGCCGGCGCCGATGCCGCTGTTACCCGTCAACTGACCGACCTGCTGAGCCGGGAGCTCCACGATAAAGACCTGTGGCATCTCTTCGCCAAGGTTGAAATACCGCTACTGCCGGTACTGGTCCACATGGAAAGGAACGGCATCACCCTGGACACAGAGCGGCTGCGGCAAATGTCACAAAATACCAGTGAGCAATTACGCTCACTGGAAACGGCAATATACGAAAGTGTCGGCCACCAGTTCAATATCAACTCTCCCCAGCAGCTGAGTTCGGTCCTCTTCCAGGAACTGAAGCTGCCGGCACCCCGCCGCACCAAGTCTGGCTACTCTACCGATGCGTCGGTATTGGAAAGCCTCCGTGGTGAGCACCCCGTGGTACGATCCATCCTGGACTACCGTCAACTGGCCAAGCTCAGGTCAACCTATATTGACGCCCTGTCCGGCCTAGTCAACCCGAAGACGGGACGTGTGCATACCAGCTTTAACCAGACCCGGACCGCCACCGGCCGTCTTTCCTCCAGCGACCCCAATCTGCAGAATATTCCGGTACGCGGTGAGCTGGGCAGAGAGATCAGACAGGCGTTCATTGCGCCCACGGGAAGCCGATTCCTGGCAGGAGACTATTCCCAGATTGACCTGCGGGCCCTGGCCCACCTCTCCCAGGACCCCAACCTGGTGGCTTCCTTCCAGCGGGGTGATGACATCCACACGGCCACCGCCGTCCAGGTCTTCGGCGTGGATGCCAAAGAGGTAACGCCAGACATGCGGCGCGTCGCCAAGACCGTTAATTTTGGCGTCATCTACGGCATGAGCGAGTACGGCCTGGAACAGGCCACCGAGTTATCGCGGGAGGAAGCTGCCCAGTTTATCGCCTCTTACTTCCAGAAATACCCGGGGGTCAAGCGCTACCTCGAGGCCACCAAAAGTCAGGCGAGGGAGACAGGCTACGTCCAGACCATACTGGGCAGGAGACGGGCCATCCCGGAGATTAATTCGTCCAATCGTCAGGTGCGGGAGGCCGCCGAGCGCATGGCAATAAACATGCCGGTGCAGGGCACCTCGGCCGATATAATTAAAGTAGCCATGATAAACCTCGAGCGCGAGATGAACCAACAGCACCTGAAAAGTAAGATGATACTTCAGGTGCATGACGAGCTTATCTTCGAGGTACCCGAAGCAGAACGGGAAGAAATGCAGCGGCTGGTTCCCCAGGTTATGGACACTGCCTTGGAACTGAGGGTACCGCTGAAAGTGGATGTCAAGACCGGCACCAACTGGGGAGAAATGGAATAAGCAACATGCCTGAGCTTCCCGAGGTGGAGACGGTTAAGAATGAACTGCTGCCCCATGTAATCGGCCGCTGTATCACCGGTATTGACCTTGCCTGGGATGGCATCGTGCGCTACCCCTCAGCTCAGGAATTCCGCTCACAATTGCATGGACAGGCGATAACTGGTATTACCC
>DUEU01000048.1 GCA_011191985.1 Dehalococcoidia bacterium | reverse complement strand
TTATCACAGGCGGCACTCCGGGGGGAGGAATAACCTCTTTCGCCTCGGGGTCAATCTTGAATTTGGCCGGTGGTATCTCGGGGTCAAGCACTTGTTTAATACAGACGATAGTATTCATACTACTCCTCTCCTAATTAAGACTGCTTCATGGCGGCTTCAACCAGTTCGACTAGGTCTCTCGCCTTCAACGAGTCCTTAATATTTTGGTGTTCGATGCTCTCCTCGAACATCTGTAAACAATAGGGGCAGGCAGTCACTACAGTATCAGCTCCAGTCTTGAGAACGTCTTCAGTACGTATTTGATTAATCTTTGTGGTCCCGGGCTGTTCCTCTATCCACATGAGTCCGCCGCCACCGCCGCAGCAAAAGCCCTTGTTCCGTGAGCGCTCCATTTCCGCAAGCTTTGCCTCGGGGATAGCGTGCAATATCCGGCGTGGCTCCAGATATACGTTGCTATAACGGCCCAGATAGCAGGGGTCATGATAGGTAAGTACCGAATTCAGTTCGTTGGTAAGTTTCAATTTGCCCTGCCCGATTAAATCGGCAATCAGCTGGGTATAGTGAACCACCTTGAAATCGCCGCCATACTGAGGGTATTCGTTCTTGATAGTATTATAGCAGTGGGGGCAGGAGGTAACAATCTCTTTAATGTTGTGGCTTTTAAAAGTTTCAATATTTTGCTCCGCCATCATCTGGAACTGGAACTCATAGCCAGCTCTTCGGGCCGGGTCACCACAGCAGGTCTCGGCATCACCCAGTACCGCGAAATCCACTCCAGCCGCTTTCAGCACCCGCGTCAGGGAGAGAGTAACCCCGACGTTACGCTCAACCAAGGCCCCGGTACAGCCAACCCAGAACAGGGTATCAGCGGTGTCACCTTCAGCCAATATTTTAAGATCCAGATCACTTATCCAGTCGCCCCGCAACCTCAGCGACTGGACCCCGGCCCACGGGTGCCCTCTCGACTGCATGTTCCTGAGCATAAGCTGGGCACTCTCCGGCATCTTGCTTTGCGACAGCACCAGATTTCGCCTGAGGTCTATTATCTTGCGTATGTGCTCGATATTGACGGGACACACCTCCTGGCAGGCACCACAGGTGGTGCAGGCCCATATTTCCTCCTCGGTTACCACGTCACCGATCATGGCCTTGGACTTGCCCTCCGGAGATGCTGCTGCTTTGCCCGGCAGCAACCCCGGGCCCGCCTCCAGCAAATGCCCTTTCAGGTTCAGAATTACCTCTCTGGGCGAGAGTGACTTGCCGCTTATCGTGGCGGGGCAATTGGCATGACAACGACCACACCAGGTGCAGGCCAGGAGGTCAAGTAGCTGCTTCCAGGTAAAGTCCGGAATCTTCGACACGCCAAAGCTCTCCGACTCTTCAAGAGGGATGGGCTCAATCACTACTTTCGGCCCCAGCGCTTTGAAGAGGACATTGGCCGGGGAGAAAACGGGGTGCAGGTGCTTTGAATGAGGGGTATAGACCAGAGCGACCAGGAGTATGACATAATTGGACCACCAGATAGCCTTGTATATTACCAGCAATGTAGCCAGCGATATACCGGTGCCCGTCAGAAGGCTGGCCAGAGCCCCCCCTACCGGAGGCCAGGAGACTTGAATATTGTTAGCGGCATATCCAAAGCCTTCCATACCGTAATAAAGCACCATAAGACCAAACATAACGGTAAAAAGCAAGGCCATGATAACCTTTTCTTTGGTGGTCTCCTCCCTTTCCAGCCTCTCAGGCTTGACGATATAGCGCTTGATAACGGTCGCCATGACGGCTACGATAACAAGTAAGCCAGCTATGTCCAGGATTGAGAGGTATACCCTCTCGAAGGCGCTGCCAGCGAACGGTATGGAGAGGCCAAAGCCCCCCCAAAGACCGATAAGGATAAAGTAGCCGATGGCGAACAGGCCGAAACCCCAGAGCATAACAGCGTGGAAGATTCCAGCCAGGTCTTTGCGGCTAACACTCTTCAGGGTACACCATTGGGAGAATGTTATCGCTAGCATGCTGATGATCCTGTAAAACATGCTACCGAAGCGGTTCTCATTCTGACCAAGGCGTACGAGACGGATAAGCAGGTAGACTCTCCGAGCGAAAAGGACAAAGGCAACGCCAAAGAGAACCCAGAATATGGCATAGCCCGTTATGCCCCAATAGGTTGCGCTAACCGGCGACACGATCACCTCCTAATCCGTTGGTGGGGCTGTATAGTTTTGAAGAGCCCCGTTCCTTAGTTTCAAAACGAGTGCTGATGAAGACCGATACTCATTTTCCTATGTCCGGGGAGAGGGATAAAAATTCTTGAAGGGGCCTGAAGCATTATATCATACTTGAGCTAGCTCTTACCAGAGCCAGGGTGCTCCAGGGCTGGTCAGAGTAGTAATAAGCAGGACTATATACGCAAGCTCTTCTATTTCCTCTCAGTCGTGCCTTTAGGCCGCTCGGTGGCATCAAAAAGTATTCTCTGGGGACTCGTGTAGATTTTCATTCCTCGCTCAATGGCAATTCTTACACCGTTATCTTTAGTGACCTTCGTCCCTATATCCCTTACAAATCCTACAATTGTGAGTCCGCACCTCTCGCCAATTTCGACTCCCAGCTTTGTCACCGCCGTCTTTGTCGCTACAATGGGAATATTCGCTCGGCAGATCTTCGACACCATGTCAGAGACCATCCTTCCGGTTGAGGCTGCAAACGTATTTTTAAAATCAATCTTATTAATCAAGGCATGGCCTATCACTTTGTCGAGTGCATTATGCCGGCCGACGTCTTCGGCGATACAAACTGGCTCTGCCCCTCGTTTAAACAGTCCCGCCGAATGTATGGCTTCGGTCTCGGCATATATTTTAGATTTCAGGATGGCGTTGACACCGTTGAATATATCTTCTCTACTAACCTTAAAGTCAGAATGAATTTCCGATGACCATTTTGCCTTAACTTCTTTTCTGGGCAGAGTTACTTCGGCTATGTTATCCTTTACTGTTATTGATGCTATGTTGTCAATATTTTCTATAATCCCCTGCCCAAATAGATGCCCGATGACAAACTCCTTCTCCATCATCGGCGTTATCATCGCGGTGGTAAAATGTTTTCCGTTTATTATAATTGATAAACCAAGTTCGGTTACTATTTTTTCCTTAGCCTTAGTGACTTCTGCGTTCACCCTCGTATATTCAATCCACTCCACGCTTCTATCTTCTGACATTTTGCCTCCGGAATTTACATGAGGTTGGTCAAAGTGCTGTCTCTAGCGTAATCGACCCGTTTCTCAACTTTGTGGGGCCTCCTGCCTTCTTTAAATATAGCAGCTTTAAGGGCTGGCTGGCTAGCTTCGGTTTAAATAATATTTAAAGAAATACTAAACAGTCTCAAGAGCAAAGCGGGTAGATGGGAACAGGCTCTAGAATAAAGCTATTAACCAGGTCTTTTGGCGGCTTGACGGGGCGGTGGATAAATGTTAAAATTAATATGGCGTTAAATAAACGCAATACTAAATATGAGACATACTGATGTTTAGGCCTAGAGCCGCCATGCTGACCTTGTATGGCGATTACGTGCTGCATAAGGGTGGTGAGATCGGGATTGGCAGCCTCGTCAGACTGCTCGGCAATTTTGGCCTGTCGGAACAGGCCATCAGGTCAGCGGTCTCAAGGATGTGCCGTTCCGGTCTACTGAAGGCAAAGCGTATCAACCGTAAAAGCTACTACTCGCTGACCAGTGAGGGGCATAGCCTGCTGGCCGAGGGGGCACAACGTATTTTCCAGCGCAAGGAATCCCACTGGGATGGTAACTGGAATATTGTTACCTACTCCATACCGGAGCGCATGCGGCAGTCAAGGGACCGGTTACGCCTTGAGTTGGGCTGGATGGGCTACGGACCCTTAAGCGAGGCCACCTGGATTTCACCCTATGACCTGACTCGAGAGGTGAAGAACCTGTTGCGAAGACTCAATATTGAGGAGTATGTTCATATCTTTAATGCCCGACACCAGGGCAGTACTGACCCAAAGAAGATCGTCGCCCGCTGCTGGGACCTGGGCAAGATACACCAGATGTACGCTGATTTCCTGGCTGAGTATCGCCCGAAGCTGGCAGGACACCAGAAACGGTTACGGGCCGGTGAGACTATTGAACCCAGCGAGTGCTTTGTAGCCCGTTTCAACCTTATCCATGAATACCGCAAGTTGCCTTTCTTTGATCCGGACCTGCCGCTGGAACTGCTCCCCAAGAACTGGCTACGTCCCCAGGCAGCGGCTCTATTCAATGAATACCACGATTCGCTCACTGAAAAAGCCAATGAATACTTCGACTCAGTGTCCAGGGAATACCGAGGTACCAGTAGGACTAAAACAGAAGGAGCCAAAGGCACCAACGAAAGACCTTATAGCGGCGGGAATCCGCCTGCCGGTTTCCCTCTGGGAATGGGAGCAAAACTAAGCGCTGGCAAGAGTAGATAGAGTGCGGTATCATTCTTAATCGGAAGGGCTATTTAGAGGCTAAGCAACCCAAGGGGGTAAAAATTGAGATACGCAGAGACAGGGTTTAATTTAGAAATTGATTTATCCCGGGGAAACATTGAGAAGGAACAAACCGACCCGAGACTGACCGAACTTCACCTGGGTGGTCTCGGTACTAACGCCAAGATATTATGGGATAGGGTCCCACCTGAAGTTGAACCCTTTTCTCCTGATAACCTATTGATATTTAGCACTGGTCTTTTATGCGGCACACCGGCGGTCGGCGCTAATCGCACCATTGTTTCTACCGTTTCTCCGCAGACTTTGTTAATGGGATATTCCATGATGGGGGGATTCTGGGCGCCGGAACTGAAATTTGCCGGTTATGACAAAGTAATCCTTCGCGGCAAGTCCCCCAAGCTGGTTTATTTGTGGATAAACAATGATAAAGTAGAAATACGTGACGCCTCTCATTTGCAGGGTAAAGGCGCTGTTGAAACTACAGAACTTATTAAACGGGAGTTGAAGGAGCCGAAAGCCCAGGTGGCGGCTATTGGCCTGGCTGGTGAAAACAGGGTCTATATGGCTTCCATCGAGCAGGGCAGGTCCAGTGCCAGCCGACTGGGAATAGGCGCCGTTATGGGAGACAAACGGCTGAAGGCGATAGCTGTTCGTGGAACAAAGGACATCAATCTTGCCCGACCGGCTGAATTTATCGAGCTTTGCAACGAAGTGCTGCAATACATAAAAGCCCGAGAAGAACATCCAGTGCCGGGAGTAATGCCCATTTTAGCCGGGCTCGGCTCACCGCAAGAGATGAGAATCGTTGATGAGGAGTGGCACACCACCAATTTCATGTGGGGTAATGCCCGCACCCGGAGAAGGGATTTTTGGAACCAGGAAGTCGAAGAGAAGTGGCGGGAGATTCAAGAAAATGTGCGGACGCGGTTAATAAGTTGCTATAACTGTCCTATGAAGTGCGGGGCAATAATTTCCGTCCCGGGAATTTCAACCTACATGATGAAATGCTTCTCGAAACTTACTTACACGATGGCGGCCTATTCCGACCTGGATTTTGGCTTTAAAATTGCGCAACGGGCTACGGAGTATGGAGTGGACGGATTCTCAACCCCACAGGTCATGGCCTTCGCTCTCGAGCTTTACGAAGCTGGTATTTTGACTGATAAGGACATGCCAGGAATACCGTCCGATAACGAGGGGAGATTCTACTGGTTGCTTGACAGAATTGTCCGGCGGGAAGGGATTGGAGATGTTCTGGCCAATGGCACTTATTGGGCGGCCAAAAAGATTGGCAAGGGGGCAGAAGAATATGCTCATAATAACATCAAGAAACACGAGCAGCTGCCTCTCAAGCTCGGTATGTTGAATCCCGTTTATTTCCTTATGTATTGTACTGGCGAGAAGGCAAACATTACCCAAATTGAGGGACAATTCCCCCAGTCACCCTTTCCTACCATGGAGGAGAGAGAGGAGTTTGTCAAGGACTGGATACAGGTTCCTGATGAAAAGTTCAAGCAATATCTTCTGAAATGGGAACTACGCGGAGAATACGGAAATCCCCACTACCCAGATGTTCAAGCATCCTGTTACATTGTTGACTGGCAGGAGAAAATGCACTACATCGATGACGCGCTCGGCATATGCGCTGGTTTGTCATCATTTCCTCTGAAGCCTCCCTATCATATACACAATTACCCGACTATAATCTCAGCCGCGACCGGGATGGATATCGATGAAGCCGGACTAACGGAAATAACCAAGAGGAACCGAAATTTACTGAGAGCCTTTAATGTGAGAAGAGGCTTGAGGAGGGCAGACGAGAAGCCTCCTGAGGACCACTGGAAGAAGAGATATCCCGAGCTTGAAGAAGAACTCTTAGACGCGTACTACCAATTTAAGGGGTGGAATAATCAGGGTATTCCTACCAAAGAGACTTTAGACGGACTCGGTCTGGATTATGTTAGAGGAGACTTTGAACAAAGAGGGATTTATAACGGTGGGAAAAAGAAAAGACCTGGAACCAAGCAGGCTTCCCAGAAAAGCAAAAAAGCGAAGGCTGAGAACTAAGAGGGATCTTTAAAGATGAAAAAAGTTAAGGTTATCAAGATCGACGCTGACAAATGCAATGGTTGCCGGGCATGTGAGGCAATATGCTCCGCCTTTCACGCGGCGCCAAAATACAGCAGCACCAATCCGGAGAGGTCTAAGATTCGGGTGCTTTTTGACCCACTAAAAGATATATATATTCCGGTAATGGCCGGTGAGTATACTGAAGCCGAATGTAATGGCAGAGACATTTATACCATTGATGGCAAGGAATATGACGAATGTAGCTTCTGCCGGGCTTCCTGCCCCTCCCGGAATCTTTTCAAAGACCCTGATTCCGGTCTCCCTCTGAAATGTGATATGTGTGAAGAAGAACCGCCACTAGAAGAGCCGATGTGTGTTCAGTGGTGCTTATCTGATGCCCTGACTTACGAAGAAAGGGAAGAGGAGGGGGAAGAAGAAGAGAAACCAGGCGAGATGGAGATAGGATTAGAATCATTAGTAAAAAAACACGGCATGAAGAAGGTACTGGATACCGTTGCCCAAATGGCAAATAAAAGCTAGAACATTAAGGCGAAAGAAGAGGATTAAAAAAGATAATGGAGACTCTACCCCTAGCCCCTTTCAAAGACGTAATAGATGGCATAAAAGAGACTGGTGGAGAAGACTTCAGATTATGCTACCAATGCGGACTATGTGAGGCTGTTTGCCCGTGGAACCGGGTAAGAAATTTTTTAACTCGCAGCATTATCCATCAGGCACAGTTAGGTGTGGTTGATTTCGGGTCGGAAGACCTGTGGCTATGTGTTACCTGTGGCGCCTGTGTGGAGCGCTGTCCGCGTGGGGTGGGGATTATTGATATAATGAGGGCGGTGCGCCGGCTGTTGGTGCCCGGCGGTGTAGTTCCGGCCAGCATCCCTAACCTCCGGAGTGTAATGACCAGCATTGCCAGTGTCGGTAATCCCTGGCTACAAGAACCAGAGAACCGGGCAAATTGGGCTGAAGGCCTGGGGGTAAAGGAGTTCAGCGAGGACACTGAGCTACTATATTTCCCATGTTGCACCGCAGCCTACGATCCACGAGTGAAAAAGGTAGCCCAGGCAACAGGCGAAATCCTTAGCAAGCTTGAAGTGGACTTCGGGATTCTGGGCCCCAAAGAGAACTGCTGCGGTGAAAGTGTCCGCAAGGCGGGCAATGAGGAATTATTCAAACACTTGGCCAAGGAAAACATCAAGACTTTCATCGAAAACGGCGTGAAGAAAATGCTGGTTTCTTCCCCTCATTGCTACCACGCCTTCAAAAACGACTACTCCGAATTTAAGACTAACTTTGATGTGGTTCATATCACCCAGTATTTATCTCAGCTTATTAACGAGGGAAGGCTCAAGTTCACCAAAGAGTATGGAAAGAAAGTTACCTATCATGACCCGTGTTACCTGGGGCGTCATAACGGGATATATGATGAACCTCGCCACGTTTTGGAAAGCATTCCGGGTGTAGAGATAATTGAGATGCCCGATTCCAGGGAAAATGCCCTCTGTTGTGGTGGTGGGGGGGGCAGAATCTGGATGGAGACCAAAAAGGAAGAGAGGTTCGCTGATTTAAGAATACAACAGGCTATCGAGGTCGGGGCTGAGGTGCTGGTTACTGCCTGTCCATATTGCATCTTCATGTTTGAGGATAGCCGGTTAACCCTGAAGGATAAGGAAGCCATAGAGATTAAAGACATCACCGAAATTGTCCAAGAGGTGATTTAGAGAAGCGAGGAATCCTGACAAGGACGGGGAAAGTGGAAAAAGAACAAATTGAACAGCTTTTAAAAAGTGTCGCGGACCGCAATCTAGGAGATGTTATGGTCGTTGGTGGCGGGATCAGCGGTATTCAAACCTCACTTGACCTAGCTGATACTGGTTTTAAGGTCTACCTTGTTGAGAAATCACCGGCCATTGGCGGCCACATGGCCCAGCTCGACAAGACCTTCCCTACCAACGAATGCTCCATATGAATACTCTCACCTAAGCTGGTCGAGGTCGGCCGGCATCCCAATATAGAGGTCCTCACCTTAACTGAAGTTGATAGTGTGGAAGGAAAAGCAGGCGATTTCAAAGTAACCCTGCTTAAAAAGCCCAGATACATTAGAGAGGACAAATGCACGGGTTGCACTACCTGTGTCGAACACTGTCCGGTCAAGTACCCTGACCAATTTAATCAGGACATATCGCTGAATAAAGCCGTCCACATATACTTTGCGCAAGCGATTCCCCTTATCGCTTATATTGATGAAAGCTGCCTCTACCTTAAAGAGAAGAAATGTGGTATTTGTACCGCAGTCTGCAAAAATGATGCCATAGACCTTCATCAAAAGGAGGAGAAGATAGAAGTAGAGGTAGGGGCGGTAGTCCTGTCTCCAGGTTTTGAGCCATTCGACCCCAAGTTGAGGGACAACTATGGCTATGGAAAGATGCCGAACGTGATAACCAGCATGGACTTTGAACGGCTGTTATGCTCCACCGGACCTTACGAAGGTGAGATACTGCGTGCTTCTGACAGGAAGCATCCCCATAAAATAGCCTGGATTCAATGCGTCGGTTCCCGGCGGGTTACCCCGGGCGATAACAGCTATTGTTCCACAGTATGCTGCACCTATACCCAGAAGCAGGTGATTTTGACCAAAGACCATGACGCCGAGGCAGAGTGTACCATATTCCACAACGATATTCGTTCCTATGGGAAGGACTTTGAGCGATTCTACGAAAGAACCGAGAACCTTCCCGGGGTTCGATTCATCAGAAGCTACGTAACAATAGGCAGAGAGATACCGGAAAGCAAGAATGTAACTATAAGATACTCTACTCCCGAGGAGGGGGTCAAAGAAGAAGAATTCGATATGGTGGTATTATCTGTCGGATTGAATCCACCGGCTGATTTTAAGAACCTGGCAGGCAAATTAGGCATCGAGCTCGATTCTCACGGATTCTGTGAAACCAATCCGGTTAATCCCATAGAGACCTCTCGCCCGGGAATTTTTGTGAGTGGAGCCTTCAAGGGCCCTATTGATATCCCTGAGTCGGTTTTTACTGCCAGCGGCGCTGGCTCCCAATGTGGTACACTCCTTGACTACCGGCGAGGGAAGCTGACCGAAGAAAGGATATATCCGCCGGAAAGGGATGTCTCGGGTGAGGAGCCAAGGATAGGCGTCTTTGTGTGTCATTGTGGCGCCAACATCGGTAGAGTGGTAGATGTTCCTGCCGTAGTTGAATATGCCTCAACCTTACCCAATGTTGCCCACGCTCAGGAACAGCTATTTTCATGTGCTACCAATTCTGCCAAGCAAATAACAGACATGATAGAGGAAAAAGGGCTCAACCGAGTAGTTGTCGCGGCCTGCTCCCCCTTGACATATGAGCCGTTATTCCGGGATACCCTTCGGGAGGCAGGAATTAATCAATATTACTACGAAATGGCTAATATCAGGGAGCATGACTCCTGGGTCCACTCTAAAGAAAAGGAAGACGCCACCCAGAAGGCAAAGGACCTGGTTCGGATGTCGGTAGCCCGAGCTGCCCTTTTGCAGCCATTACAGGAAATTGAACTGCCGGTAAACAAGGCGGCGTTAGTGGTCGGTGGGGGTATCGCCGGCATGACCTGTGCCCTATCCATAGCCGAACAGGGACATGAGGTTCACCTGGTGGAAAAGGATACGGACCTGGGGGGAACGGCAAGAAGAATCCATTACACTCTGGAAGGGCTGGATGTTCAGGCCTACTTGCGCGATCTTGTACGCAAGGTTTATCAGCACCCCTTAATACATGTATATACTGAGGCTACCATCATGGAGTCTACCGGTTATGTTGGGAATTTCGTGACCAGAGTAAAGTCGGAACGAGGGGTCACCGAGATAAAACATGGTGCCGCCGTCATCGCTATAGGTGCTGAAGAATATAAACCCACCGAGTACCTTTATGGGAAAGATGATAACGTATTTACCTTGCTGGAGTTGGAGGAGCAAATCGCCAAGGGAGAAGAGAGAGTGACTGGTGCCCAGAGCTTGGTGATGATCCAATGTGTGGGCTGCCGAAATGAAGACAGAAATTACTGCAGCCGGGTATGTTGTAGTAATGCTATAACAAACGCTCTGAGACTAAAAGAGATTAACCCCCAGATGGATATTTACATTCTCTTTCGGGATATGAGAACTTACGGGTTTGCCGAGGATTATTACCGGGAAGCGGCCAACCAGGGGATAAAGTTCATCCGCTATGAGCCGGACGATAAACCCCAGGTGGAAGCTGTTGAAGAGGGTGGTCAGCATATTATAAGGGTTACCGTGACCGATCCTATTTTAGGCAAGAAGCTTGAAATAGATGCCGATGCACTCGCCTTAGCCGCCGCTGTTATTCCTTCAGCAACAAGTAATGAAGTATCCCAATTATTCAAGGTAACTTTGAACCAGGACGGGTTCTTCCAAGAAGCCCATGTCAAATTAAGACCGGTTGACTTTGGCACGGATGGTGTTTTCCTGTGTGGGATAGCTCACTATCCCAAGCTTATACCGGAAGCGATTAGCCAGGCTTATGGAGCTGCCGGTCGGGTTCTGACCCTTCTCTCACATGATATCGTCATCGCCTCCGGCTCTGTCTGCGAGGTGGATGAGAACAAGTGTATCGGGTGTGGGGCCTGTATCTCAGCCTGTACGTACAGTGCTATAGAGTTTCGTGAGACACGACAGGGTAAAAAGGCAGTCGTCAATCCTATTCTCTGTAAAGGAGATGGTCTCTGTAACGCGAAGTGTCCCACCGGGGCGATACAACTAAAGCACTTTACCGATGAAGAGGTCTTGAGCCAAATTGACGCAGCGGTTCCCGCCCTGGTAGAAGTCCATTGATTTAGGAGTGCAATAAGAATGAGTACAGGACTCGATTTTAGACCAAAGATATTGGGTTTTGTATGCCATTGGTGAGCATACGGAGCTGCTGACCTGGCTGGAGTTTCCAGACTGCAATACACAACTGAAATCAGGCTTATCCGCGTCATGTGCACCGGTAGAGTAGACATGGAATTTGTCCTCAGGGCCTTCTTAAACGGAATGGATGGGGTGTTTATTGGCGGCTGCCGTCTTAATGAATGTAATTATATCACTCATGGGAATTACCATGCGCTAAACATGGTGCACCTATTGAGAAAAATAATGGAACACATAGGACTTAACCCGGAAAGGTTAAGGATCGAATTTATGTCGTCCGCTGAAGGAAATCTTTTTGCCGAAGATGTGAATGACTTTGTCAAGACGGTGAAGGAGTCGGGACCGCTTGGCAAAGGTGAAGGAATAGACGAAAACGAATTAAAGTCCCGACTTGAAGCAGTTACCAAGCTGGTCCCCTATATTAAGCTGGCGAAAAAGGAGAAGCTGGCGTTACGTCTTGACAAAGTGGAAGACTATAACGAACTTTACACCACTGACGAGATAGCCAGGTTATTTGATGAAGTAATCTCATATTACATTGACCCGGATAAGTGCCAGGCCTGCGGGATTTGTCTCAGGAAATGTCCTGTAGAGGCGATTGTCGGTGACAAGAACCAGATCCATGTTATCGACCAGGAGAAATGCATAAAATGCGGTACTTGCTTTGAAGCCTGCCCCCCTCGCTTTGGCGCGGTGAAGAAGATTGTTGCTGAGCCAGTGCCGCCCCCTATCCCCGAGGAGGCAAGAATTATAGCCAGAAAAGGTGCATAAAGATAAAAAATTGAATCTATTCGGGGTCCGTTCCCAAAGGTAACTCCCTTTTAGGGAGTTACCTATTTTGTCAGACGACTGCTACCCTGAAGCAGGAGGGTTAACAGGCGACCTATGACCTGACCCCCTGATGGAAAGTATTACTTTTATTTTTTTGAGTATACCGAAACAAACCAGAGTAAACCACAACCAAGAAAAAAGATGCCCAGACCAGCGAAAAAGATACCCAATCCACTTAGCGCTTCCATATTTTCACCTCCGGAATGATAGTGTAGTTGACAATATCATATCCCAATTAAAGATGCAATATAAGGGGACGAGGGGTGGGGAGGGTTGACAACACCTAATCACAAGATTACACTAAGGTCTGCACTTACGAAAAGGACTTTAGAATATAATCGCTAGATAACGAAGGGGAGATGCGTAATGATTGCACGAGTTACCTTGATGTCAATTATAAAAGACAAACTGGATGAGGCAATTAGACTATTCCAGGAGAGTGTTGTACCTGCTGCTAAATCGCAGAATGGCTTTAGAGGGGCTTATTTTCTCACCAATCGTGAAACAGGCGAAGGTCTATCCATAACACTATGGATGAGTGCAGATGATGGTAAAGCCA
>DUEU01000047.1 GCA_011191985.1 Dehalococcoidia bacterium | reverse complement strand
TTGGCGGTGGCAGAATACTTTCCTATGATGAAGCTTTAGGGCTGATCAAGGCAGCCAAGCAAGAGACAAAGATAAAGATAGGTGCCAATATACCCTACCACGGACCTGTGGAACTTGAGCGCTGTGCTGACATAGCCAAAAGGGCAGCCAGTGCTGGCGCCGACTTCATTGAACTGAATTTTTCGCCGCAGGTGGCCGGTCACCTAGGCACCTATATGAAATCGGAGGACTGGCAAGCGCAACAGGGTGACGAAATTAACATGCTTGGGGCCATCATGCGGGAACTCCCTAAATGGATAACGGAGGCCGTTCAGACTGCCAAGCAAGCCACCGGTATTCCCGTGATTGGCAAGCTATGCCCGGAGGGGGTTGATGTGGTCTCCATGGCCCGGGCTATGGAGAGCGGTGGGGCCGATGCTATTGACGCGGTAAACGTTGGCGGCGGCGCTATCAAAATTGATATTTTTAACGGGGGCAGGCTCATAATGCCGGCTGCCAGAAGTGCCACATTGGCCACGGTCGGTGCCCCTTTAAAGACATATGCCCAAGGCATTGTCGCCCGCATATCGCAGGCCGTGAAGACCCCGATAATGGGTACCGGCGGGCTGATGAACTGGCAGGATGTCGTCGAGATGATGATGTTCGGGGCGACAGCCGTATCCTTTTGCACACTGTTGATGATACACGGCTTTGCGGCCATAACGGAGATTGAAAAGGGGCTGAGGGGATTTATGGAGCAGCAGGGCTATAGCCGCTTAGAGGATTTCAGGGGTCTTGCTTTAAAGCGTGTGGCGCCGTCAGGGCCTGCCTGTGAACTCATTCCCAGTGTAGCCAGAATAGATGAGGGGGAATGCACTGGCTGCGGCATATGCCTTGAACCAGCGCACTGTTTAGCCATCTCTATGGAGAATGGTAAGGCTATTATCGACGAGTCAGAATGTTTAGGCTGCGGCACATGCTCTTTGCTCTGTCCGGCCGGTGCCATATCAATGGCCGAAATGCCGGGGTAGCCGATTCCTGGGATGAGATCGCGGTATGGATCAGCATAGCCCCGGACGCCTTAAAGGCTACCATTGATGAATACAATGTTGGCTGTGACCGGGGTCACGACGGGATTTTTGCTAAGGAACGGCAGTACCTCAGGTCGCTAAGAACTTCTTTTTACTATGCCCTCAAGTGCTCCCCGGCTTTCCTGGGCACGATAGGCGGCATCAGGATTAGCTACCTTATGGAGGTTGTCGGTGCCAGTGATAACCCTCTACCCGGCCTTTATGCCGTGGGGGTTGGCACGGTAGGATGGGAATCGGAAACCTATTGCGGTGTCATGTCGGGAAGTACACTGGGATTTGCTATTAGCTCAGGACGTATTGCTGGAGAAAACGCTGCTCAATATGTACTGCGAAAATTATGAGATTCTGCTTAGCTAGTTGACTTAGCCATCTTGAGAAACGCCTTGACCACAGCCGGGTCGAACTGGGTGCCAGCACATCGCTTGATTTCGCGGGTAGCTTCGGGGATCGTCATCGCCGCTCGATAGGCCCGTTCCGAGGTCATGGCATCGAAGGCATCGGCAACAGCCAGAATCCTGGCCCCCAGCGGTATGGTCTCCCCGGCAACTGCCTGGTGAAGGCCACTGCCATCATAGTGGTCGTGATGGTGGTCGATTATCTCCACTACTGCTTCGTTGACTACCGGCCGGACAATGCCTGCCCCCAGGTGAGCATGGATCATGATGTGCTCATATTCTTCCGGGGTAAGTCTGCCTGGCTTATTCTGAATGAGCTGGTCTACGGCAATCTTGCCCACGTCGTGGAGTAGACTGCTACAGCGCAGGTCTTCCAATTCCTCTGCCGACAGGGCCAGTTCCTTACCGATAGCTAATGCCATACTGGTTACCCTCTGCGAATGCCCGGCGGTATATTTGTCCTTGGCTTCTAGGGCGAATACCAGCGCTTCTATGGTCCCGAGAAATCGCTGACGCATGCCAGCCGTCTGCCAGTCGGCCTCACCCCGCAGGCGCTGCTGGTACTTCTTAATCTTGGCCTCCAGCTTTCTTTTCTCCAAGGCCCTTTCTACACTCAGCAAAACTTCATCCAGCTTGAAAGGCTTGAAGATGTAGTCGTCAGCACCCTGCGTCACGCACTGAATGGCTATGCTGCCCTCGTTGACATCGGCCGTCACTATCACTGAGGTGTCGGGATATCTGGCCTTTATCTCCTTCTGTACTTCTGTTCCCGACCTGCCTGGCGTCTCGATATCCAGAATGACCACTTCGGCGGTGTTGCCTGTCAGCCAATGCATCGCCTGTTCGGCGCTATTGGCCTCTTCGCACCGGTAGCCCTCCTTCGAGAGCTTCTGGTGAAGGACTCGTCTGATGGGCGATTCATCGTCAACAATGAGTATCCTTTTCTGTTTGTCTGACATTTTATGGCTGTCCTGCTTACCAGAAGCTACTTTTCCCGCAGTTACCCGACCCGAGGCAGATGAATCAGACATGATCCTCACCGTGCTCCAATCCGTTGCTATCAGCCGCTATTCGCCGGTAGTTCGACCACGAAGGTGGCACCACTACCTGGCTTGCTTCTGGCATAGATTTTGCCATCATGGGCGTTAACAATCCCGTGGCATATGCTCAGACCTAGGCCGGTACCCTTACCGACCTCCTTGGTAGTGAAGAAGGGGTTAAATATGCGGTTAAGATTCTCTTTGGCGATGCCTGGGCCATCATCGGTGAACGATATTCTGATAATACCATCTATCTTTCTGGTGCTGATGGTCAATGTGCCTTTTTTGTTCGCTTCCAGCATAGCTGCTTCCGCGTTGACGATGATATTGAGAAAGACTTGCTGCATCTGGAAATAGTCAATCATAATTTCGGGCAAATTGCGGGCTAGTCGCTTGTGCAGGGTTATGTTGCTTACCTTTTGCTCGTAAGCGCGTAGCTTGATTACGTCTTCTATGATGTTGTTGACGTGACTGCACTGTTTGACCGGCTCATGTTTTCGGGCAAAGGTGAGCAGGTTCTTGACTATGCCGGCCGCTCGTTCCGCTTCCTTCGAGATTATATCCAGGTCCTCCTTGGCCTCTGGCGATACGCCGGTTTCCTTGAGAAGCTGGGAGAAGCCGATAACGCTGGTCAGCGGGTTATTGAGTTCATGGGCAATACCAGATACCAGCTCGCCAATGGAAGCTAGTCGGTCGGTCATAATAAGCTGCTCCTCCTGTTGCTTGTGCACGGTAATGTCCCGGGCAATATGGACGGTGTTAATCATCTCGCCTTTCTCATTGAGAATCGGTGATGTTGAGTATAGAAGATACATTCCCAGATGAGGCTCGTAGGATTCGAAAACCTCAGGTTTTGTCGTTTCCAGTGTCCGCTTATGAGGACAGTTTGACGGCGGTTCTTCGGTGCCGTGCATCACCTCATAGCAGCGCTTACCGATGAGCTGCTGGGGTTTCATGTGAAAGAGGTCAGCAAAGGCCCTGTTTACCCGGAGAATCCGGTATTCTCTGTCGTGAATGGAGATGAGGTCGGTGATGGAGTCAAAGGTGGTTCTCCATTCCTCCGCGGCGTGCTTGATCTTGTCTTCTGCCTGCTTGCGCTCGGTGATGTCACGGCAGACGCAAAAAACCAGCTTCTGACCGGCAATTATTGCCCCGTTGGTACTTATTTCGACGTCATAGATGCTGCCATCCTTACGGCGGTGTTTCGTCTCGAAATGGTCGCCAGCTTCATCAACACTTCTAATCATTTCAAGTACCTGCTCATGTGGAAACAGGAACTCCCAATCCCACACAGAGAGATTTTTAATCTCCTCGCTGGTATATCCCAGCATCTGGGCAAATCGCTGGTTTGCCTCAAACACCTTACCGTTCTCATCGAGAACAACGATCCCATCACTGGATTGTTCAACCAGGATGCGCCGTCGGAGCGCTTCATCGGCTAGCGCCTCCTCTGCCCGCTTACGCTCGGTGATATCTCGAATAAAGACAAATAGTTGCCCTTCCCCCACATCAAGATAATTTACAGTGATATCAACATCGACTATATTGCCGGCTCGATGCTTATGCTGACGCTCAAAGTGGGCGTAACCCTGTGCCATTACTCTTTGAATGTGCTGAGCAATCTCCTCAGGGCTTTCAGTGGCTTCGATGTCCGCTATGGACATTTTCAGCAGTTCCTCTCGGGTATAACCTACCATCCTGCAATACGAGTCATTGACTTCAAGAAACCTGCCTTTAAGATCGCAGAGCCAGAAGCCGTCGAGAGCTGTATTTATAATTGTCTGGGATTTTTCTTCCGCTTGCTTGCGGTTGGTAATATCCTGTATGTAGGTTATTTTTCCCCGATAGTTACCCTGTTTATCCCATAGTGGCGAGGCATAGTTAGCGAACACCCGTCCGTCTTTGTGATATGTTTCTACTTCAACTACTCGTTCTTTATCGGCAAAGGTAGACTCCATATCTTGCAAGAGAGTCTCGTTATCTTCTAACTGGGAAACAATGTATTTACGCACCAGTATGTCATCACCGGCCGTTATCAGTTCTTGCGGTACATTAAACATTTCCTGGAAGCGTTTGTTATACAGGATTATCCGGTCATTTTCATCCACGGCAATGATGCCATCAAGAGTCGTCTCCGCCGCTGCTTCCAGCAGGACGTTCTTCATGGCCAACTCCTCTTCCGCCCGCTTGTGCTCGCTAATATCCATATAGTTGCCTAGGGTTGCCCGTTTCCCCTGGTAGTTGATGGAGGTAACCGTCCCCATAATCCATCTTATCTCACCAGACTTATTAATAACCCTGAATTCATACGGGGCGGAACGCTCCCCTTTCAACATCTTGGTGGCATTTTCTCTTACGACATCTCTATCCTCGGGCACGACCAGCCGGAGAGCGTCCGTGCCTAACAGTTCATCCTCGCGGTAGCCGGTGAGCTCCTGGAAGCGGTGGTTAACATATCGGAACTGTCTATCCTGGGCGATAAATATGCCAATTGGCGAGCTGCTGGCCAGGTTCTTGAACAGCTCTTCTGACGCTCGCATTGCCTCCTCCGCCCGCTTGCGCTCGTTGACATCTTTCAGGATGGCTAAATCGCCGACTATTTTACCGTCCCTTCTTATAGCCACCGCATTTATTTCAATGGTCGTCAATTGACCATCACTCCTAAACATTTGAACTTCATAAGGCGGAACATTAATACCAGCCATCCTCTTAACGAAATTCTTTAGGATTATGCCGATACTTTTTTTGGTCATAAACTTGGTTAGCGACCTGATGTTCTTGCCGACCAGCTCTTCTCTTTCATACCCGCCAATTTCTTTGAGTTTATAATTCACATCCAGTATTTTGCCCTTCCGGTCCATATGTATCAGGATATCATTGGCCGATTGGAAAGTTGTCCGGTATTTCCCCTCGGCTTCCTTTAACTCGGCTTCCAGTGCGGACTGCCTGGCCATACTTTCTCTGAGCTTCTCGTTAATTTCTTTCAGCTGGTCGGTTCTCTCTTGCACCGTCATCTCAAGCTGGCTTCGGTGGTTCTCCAGTTCTCGCATTATCTGCTGGTGTGCCGCCGCCGCTTTCTCCAACTCGGCAACTCGATGACGCAGGGCTTCAAGCTCTCTGCGTAGCTGTTCCCGACCTGTTTTAGTATTTAACATCATTTCCTCTGTTAAAAGCATATTCGACCTTAACCTTGGTCGCCTCAGCTCTGATTCGGTTCAGGTCATGCTGGGTAAATATTCGCCAACCTCTCCGGTCCCGGTACGATTTCTTCAATATGCCTGCCTTAAGCCAGCGGTAGAGAGTCGCGCGGCTAATACCGGCCTCTCGGCACGTCTCCGAGGTTAAGTAGTATGTCTGTCCGTTAATATGAATCGGCATGAACAAGACCTCACAAGATGACCAAGGTTGATACAGTTTGAGACTATTATATGCCTGGCCCCGGCGTTTGCCTATCCCCGATTCGGGCTATTCTGTCTGGTACTTTTATCCCTTTATACCTGAGACAGGTATTGCCGGGGGCATGATTGTCATTTTGGCAAAGAAGATAGTCAGATGCTGGAACTAATTCAAATGAGAGGGACACCGTAGACTAGAGTGGAATTCTAGCGTACCTGCTTGATATGAGAGACCACGGCTTACTGACCAGTTGTACCAGGCCGCTAGCCGTGGTCTCACTTGTCTGATATTATTAGGCAAACTAAGGGTTCTCAGCGTTGGCCTTGTCGGCGATTTGCTTCAGACCTGCACCGAAAGCGCCCATACTGGCCAATTGCTCCTCAGTATAGGGCCGGATCACCTCATGCCATCTATCCCTTTCCGCCTTGGGCAGCACATAGACCTCCACGCCCGCAGCCGCAAGGCGTTCTTGATTCGCCAGATAGTTGTTAGTAAAATGCTCGTTCAGTGTCTCTCCCAGCTGCTGCACTTCCTCCGTCAATATGTCCTTGGTTTTCTTGGGCATGGCATTCCAAACGTCCAGGTTGACGGTGATTACGAATGCGGTAGGGATAGCACTCATAAAGGTAACGTACTTGGCAACGTCGACGAATCCTAATATTAGCATAGCGGTGGGTGATTCGAGCGATGCATCGGTCACCCCCTTCTCCAGGTTGGAGTACGTCTCCGCAAAGGTACTGGTTACGGCAGTACCGCCCATTTGTGTCGTGTAAGCCGCCAGCCCGGGGGATATCGCGCCGAGCAGTAGGCCGGGCCAGTCCTCGAGGGTCCTTACCGGTCTGGTGGAGATAAGCTCAATCATCTCGGTATGGTGGGCACCGAGGGCTATCTGGTTAAACTTCTCCACCATTATCTCGTCGTTTACCAGCTTTACCAGCTCGGGCCCAGTCCCGGCGGCCAGCGCATGGACGTTGTCATACAAGAAGGGCATTTCCGTGGCATAAAACCTGTTTTCGGCACCGCTGTACATGCCCATTCCTATGGAACCCAATTCGGCGGCCCCGGTTCTGGAGGCATCAAGCTGCTCCGGTATTTTAACCAGTGAGCCGCCGGGGTAAATTACTATTTCATACTCACCACCGGCACGCTCATTGAATCGGTCGGCCATGTCCTGGTAGATAGTGACGAAGGGGTCTCCGGCAGGTTGCCCCATAGGTAACCTCAACGTCACCGTTTCTTTAGGCTTCGGCGTACATGAAACGACCAGGCTGATAACCAGCAAGATAATCATCAAGAAAGAAAGTACGATAGATAGTTTTTTCATTATTGTTCCTGCCTCCTTTGGTTGGTCCTATGACTAATATGCTAACCTCTGACTGTGCCGCTTCTCCAGACGAATCTATTTTGTCCGCTCACCTCCTTTCGGTCAAGTGTGTCAGTTTATCTGAAGACTTACGAATCTATGATATTATACTATACATTCGCAAGTGTCAATCACAAGTTATAATTAATTTTCACCTCAGTGGGAGTATTGAGTAGAGGCAAGATACATTAAGCTTGGCATTGACCACTGCCTTGCTTGTTGTTTATCCCTTCCTCTTTTTGGTCGCTTTCTTCCAGGAGAAATAGTAACGAGTCCTTTCAGTAGGGGGCCTTACAATTACCGATACCGTGCGTAAAGATATTAGGTTGACACGACTGCTTAACCTTATATATTGTATTACTGGCCAAAACAATAAGTACATTGTTACAGTCAGTACTGGAACAGTGTCCAGTTCCGCCCCGAGTGATAGATTGAGAACCCGGAAGAAAATGCCGCAGATCAAGATTGATGCTGCTAGGTGTGCTGGTTGTCTCACCTGTGAGCTACGCTGTTCCCTGCGGTTAGTAAAAGCCTTCAATACGGCAAAGGCGGCCATCGAAATCCGCCGGAATGTCCAGTCGGCCGACGAGTACCGGATATCATTTACTGATAGGTGCGATAGCTGCGGTATATGTGTGCGCTATTGTAGCTACGGTGCTCTGACTCAGGAAAAGAACGGTGGGATCTAAAACGAGTATTCCAGGATATGCAAGCAGAATCCTCTATGTTGACCTGACCAGCGGCCGGCCGGTGGAAGAGCCGCTCGACCCTGAGCTGGTGATGGCTCTAATTGGTGGCTATGGGGTCAACAACAGGCTGGCTTATGATCTCACACCGAGGGGAACTGACCCGCTTTCCCCAGCTAACCGGATTATTATTGGGGCTGGTACCTTTGCCGGTACGTTTGTGCCCGGGGCAGCCAAGGTCCTGGTTACCACCCGATTTCCCCTGAATGGCGCCTTCGCCACGGCGGCTGGAGGCGGCAGCTTTGCCCTGCTGTTGAAGTCAGCCGGATATGACCATGTTGTTATCAGCGGTCGCGCTCAGCGACCGGTATACCTCAGGATCTCCGAAGCGGGTGTGGAGCTAGGTGACGCTACCGGGCTGTGGGGCAAAGACAGCTTTTATACTGTTGATGATTTACGGCGCCGCTATGAACCATGCAGTGTCATCCCAATAGGTCAGGCGGGGGAGAATCTCGTCAGGGACTCTATTACCTCGGTTGACAAGGCGGGTACGCTGGGGCGTGGTGGTCTCCCGGCCGTCATGGGAGCCAAGAACCTCAAGGCGATAGTCGTCCAGCAGGGGACTGCCCCGGTTAATATTGCCCATCGGCTAACCCTCCAGAAGTTAGTGAACAATTTACATGAGCGGATTATAGCCTGGCCCGGCCGAAGATTTATTCTGGATAACGGCGTGGCGCCCGCACCGCCCGACATAGCCAAGTTGCATCATATGGCGAGGAAACCAATCGCCTGTCCGGGCTGCTTGCTGGCTGATAAAGAGGTAGTCATGCTGAGAAAGGGCCCGTATGCCGGTCTCCAGACCTATATCTCAAGTTTGAGCATCCACCAATTCGATGCGCCCTACGTATCGGTTGAGGGCAACCAACAAACCGATACCAGGAGCAGTACCGAGGCATACGAGCAGTCGATAAAATACCTGGATGCGCTCAACCGGTACGGACTTTGCCGGGCGAATTTCTCCAGTCTTTTCGCCATGATGGTCAATTTATACCGGGAGGGAGTCATCACCAAAGAAGACACGGGAGGAATTGAACTGAAGGGTGACATTGAAACGGCCCTTAAGCTGGCCAGAATGGCGGCGTTCCGGGAAGGTATCGGGGGAATCATGGCCGAGGGGCTGGTGGGGGCCGCTCAAAGGATAGGCCGGGGAGCGGAGAAGTATATAGCGCATATCAAGGGGCAGGCCATAATCACGGACCCGAGACCGCGCGGCCTGGGTACCATGGAATTTGAGCAGATTACCAGCCCGCGAGGTGCCCATGTGGCGGCCGGGGGCTCCCCCGCCTTCGAGCCGGGACGGCCCGTTGCTGATTTTGTGAGACACGGAGAGCGAATGGGCATCCCCGAGGAAGCCCTGAAACGGGTGGTGGGGCCGACATCCTTCAACCCCGGGCGATACAGCCGATACAGTGAGGACTGGTATTCTCTTTTCAATTGCCTGAGCCTGTGCAACCGGGCTCAGGTCAACCGGTTCTACCACGTAAATACCATCGCTGCTCTCTACTCAGCGGTAACGGGCATTGACCTGTCCCCGGCCCAGCTCATGAAAGCCAGCGAGCGGGCCTGGACCATTGGCAAGCTCCTCAATGTCAGGGAGGGGTTCGACCGCCAGGATGACCAGGCTCCTGAGGCATGGTTCAGGCCCCTGGTGCAGGGAGGCAAGGAGTACCAAATCACCGATTATGAAGCGACCTCGACCCTAACTAGGGCAGACATCGAAAGGTTCCTGGACGACTATTATGACGAGAGAGGCTACGACCGGCAAAGCGGAGTCCCGACCCGGCGAAAGCTCGAGGAGCTGGGACTGGAGAGCCTGTAGATTTAGTTTTTGCTAATAACACATATAACAGCATATAATAACATTATCAGTGGTCAAGATAGCTATCCCCCTAGGTATGTTCGGTAACTTGTCGCGGTATAGATACCGGGCCTACCCGCTTTAAATGTTAATGGTAATTTTGCTACTGCTTGATATCCTTGGCCAATCAGGTAGTGGGCGAGAACTGTATGGAGATATTGCGGCAGATAAAATATAAACCCGCCAGGGTTGTCGGCGGCTACACAGACCGCATACTCAGGGTCAACCTGGGCACGCGGGATATTTCCGTCCAGGGACTGCCGCCCGACTTTAAGGATAAATATATCGGCGGTCGGGGATATGCCCTTAAAATAATCTGGGATGAGGCTGGCCGGGAAGCCCGCTATGACAGCCCTGATAATATCCTGGTGATGGCCAGTGGGCCGCTGGGCAATGAGCCTGGCTTTCCCGGGACCGGTAAATTTATCGTCGGCACCATTTCACCCCTTACCGATACTTTTATCGATTCCAATGTGGGCGGTCATTTCGGGCCGCTCTTGAAGCTGGCCGGTTTTGATGCCCTGGCTGTTACCGGAGTATCCCGGGAGGACGTGGTCATCTTGGTTGACGGTGACGCCCGGACTATAGGTATTGCCGCTGCGCCCGTCTACGATAAAAAAACCGATGAAGGCGCTCTTTCCTTCGGGCAGAGGCTGCTTAGAGATAGTAACGGAGGAGAGTATAGCGATTCCCTGGCCGCCGTCACTGCTGGGCAGGGTGCCTGCAATGCCAGGTTCGGGGTCATTCACAGTTTGTTTTTTGACAAGAAGCGGCAGCGCATCCGTTCCAAGCAAGCTGGCCGTGGCGGTACCGGCACGGTTATGCGGGCCAAGGGGCTCCGTGGCATCATTGTCCGCTCCAGCCTGTCGAAGGCAGACGGTAATAATGCCGTAGATAGACAGGGGGTACGTCAGGCTGGTTCCCAGCTAAGGAAGGTTATTGCCAAATCTGACCCGGCCCAGCTCCATCTGTCAGCCTGGGGAACCACAGTGCTGTCAGAATATATGGATAAATTTCATATTTTCCCGGTCAATAACTATCAGTACGGGCATAGCCCCGATTCCTCCCGGATCTTTGCCAGCGTCTTCCTCGACCGGTACTTTAGCAAGAATATACCTGATGGCTGCTACTACGGCTGCAATCTGGCCTGTGCCAAGGGGGCCGAAAATATCGAGCTTACCCGGGGCCCCCGGGCAGGTGACCGGGTAGACATTGATGGGCCCGAGTATGAGACCGTTGGCGCCGTAAGCTGCATGGGCATCTTTGACCCTCATTTTGTGATGGAATACAACTGGTACTGTGATGAATACGGCCTGGATACCATTTCCACGGGGGTAACTATCGGGTTTTTCATGGAGTGCGTCCAGCGCGGATTTCTGAGTGCTGAAGACATAGGTTATGAACTGAACTTTGGTAATATGGAGGTGGTGGTAAGGCTGCTGCCCGAAATAGCCAGTGGCGAGGGTTTCGGTAGGGTTGTCGGCCAGGGCGTGGCCCGCGGCAAGGAATGGGTCGCCGGGAAGTATGCTGCCCGAAACGGCACTTCCGAAGAGGCGGTTCTGTCTGAGCTGAACAAATTCGCCATGGAGGTAAAAGGCCTCGAGTTCTCCATGTACGTTAGCCGGGAATCGCTGGCACAGCAGGGTGGCTATGGCCTGGCTCTAAAGGGTCCGCAGCACGACGAGGCATGGCTTATCTTTATCGACCAGGTCTATAAAGAAATACCGACCTTAGAACAAAAGGCGGCGGCGCTTAAATGGTTCCCGCTCATCCGCACCTGGTTCAATGCTACCGGCCTCTGTAAATTACACTGGATAGATGTCAGAAATCCCGAGGCGGCCAATACCACTGAACCGGCCAAAAATCTGCCCACCCTGGCCCATTACATCCGTTACTTCAACGCGACGACGGGGAGTAATAAAGATTTAGACGATATCCTGGATGATTCAGAGAGGCTGTATCTCCTTCAAAAGCTGATTAATCTGCGTTATGGGAAAGGTACCAGGGCCAGCGACCAGGTCCCACTGAGGGCAATAGGCCCCGTCTACTTCAATGAATACGAATCACGAGCTGAGTATTATGATGAATGGCTACAAGAACACCTCGGTACTTATGGACTACCGGTCAGTGCGGAAGAGAGACATAAACTTCTCCTGGAGAAAAGGACCGAATCCTATCAGCAGCTGTGCAACCTCGTCTATGAGAAGAAGGGCTTTACCTCTGATGGCATACCGAAGCGGGAAACCCTGGAAAAATTCGCCCTTATGGACGAACAGGCCGGTCAGCTGCTTAGTGAGTTTATGGTATGAAAGTCTCAATAGAGTTCTTCGGAGCGCAGCGCGTTATCGTGAAAACAGACCGCATAGATATGCCCATAACCGAAGATACCACCGTCCATGATGTCCTGGAATACATCAGAGGCCAGTACCCCGGTCTTCATCTGGACGAGAGGATGGTCATCGTGACCGTCAACAGGCAAATAACATCCCTAGACAGGATTCTATACCCCGGTGACACTGTCTCCTTTCTGCCCTTTATCAGTGGCGGCTGATATCGGTCTCTTAGCTAACAATATTAGCGGGCAGTCTTCGGGGGTAAAGTCAGAATCGCTTATGTGATACTGGATAGTATTTTAAATTGTAGTATAGCTGCCTTCAGTGCCCACCGTGAAATGGAATATTGGCCGGTCAACTCTGATTAACCTCAGCGGGCAGTGTTTCAGCCCTTTGGGAACAAAGATGAGGCAGCTTTTGGTAATGGTATATTTTTCATCTTCTATCCAGAACTCCACTTCACCGCCCAGGTCATGAGGATTTTGCGGATCACTGCCGAAAAAGGCGATGACTTCATCAAAGTCATGTTGATGGGGCGGGATACTTTCGTGTTTCTCTTTCCAGTACCAGGAGCAATTTACATGAAAAGCCCCATCTATTACCGTATCGTCCAGCCATAGTATGCGCGTTGCCCATTTGGCGTACTCGGCCGCCATTGCTTTTACGTCGTCAGGTGTCTTTAAATCAGTAAGGATGTATTTCTGGTATTTCAGCTCGGCCATATTATCATCTGCTCCTTCCTGGTAGTATTATTACGGAATAAGTCTACGGCTGTTCCCTTTATATGTCAATGGCATTACCGGAAGATGTCTCCATGTGGAATATGAGGTGAGCCTGTTGCCGAGCGGGCCTCTAGGATTGCCGGAATGTCCTGAGTATCAGGATTAGTAAAACGATGACCAGCAGAGCGCCGATAAGGATAGCCCCGTACAAGTAGGTCGGTGAAACCGGTGTTGCTGAAGTTGACGGTGATGGGGGAGCGGAGTTCTGGGATTGCGGGGCTGGTGAGGGGGCTGCTTTGGTGGTAAACAGACCGGTGCCCCATTCGCTCGAGCTCGTGGTGCTGATTGCTCTCACCTTCCAGAAGTAGGTCGTGGCATAGTCAAGGTCGCGGTCGCATCCCCATACTGTGGTCGATAAGGCATCGGCCCCGACCATGGCCACAATTACGTCGGCAAACTCACTATCCCTGGCTAGTATCAGCTCGTAGCCAACTGCCCCGTCGGCCGGCTGCCAGGAAAAGGATGGTCTTATTGACACATTGGTGGCGCCCGGTGAAGGTGATATTCCCGAAGGTGTCGCCATTGGTGACCACTGGCCGGCGCTAAGAGCCGGCGTAAGTGATTCCATTTCGGACCACGGACTCATTACTGGCTCAATAGCTCTTACCCGCCAGTGATAGGTCGTGCCGCTGAACAGCCGGGCTGGGTCTTTGCTTCTGATAGCATTCAGGGCAGCACCCTTGGTAGTATCTGACCACACACTTTGCTTACCGCCTGCATCCTGGTAAATGACCGCTTCATACTGTGTTGCTCCCTCAAGCTCCTCCCAGCCGAGGGTAAGGCTGGTGACATATCCCGCGGCATTAGTCGGTATGGTGTCTCCGGGTTCCGGCATTATTGCTTTCGGGCCGGCTTTACAGAGGGTATCCTGAAAGCGGTAGATAGTCTCGTTTTTAGTGTCGACTGACCAGAGCTCATTCTGCTTATCACTGCCGGATAGCTTGAGATAGGGAATGGTGGCGGGGAAGACTGGTGTGGGGTCAAAGGTAGCGCCATCGGGCAGCCGGTCGTTTACCAAGTCAAACTCGACATCCTCCGCTTCTGCTTCCCGAGGATTGAGCGACCTTACGATGCCACCATTGGAACCGGTAGCTGGCTCCAGCCTCAGGGCATAGAGGGTCCCTTCGGGGCCCATTGTCAGACCACTGATGCTCTGCCCGTCCTGGAGGTCAGTGATGGACTCATCGATTTGCTCCCATTCCTCAGAAATGCTGATAACCCAGCGCCAGATTCCCCCGTCGGGAAGATTCGTGGCCGCATAGATAGTGCCATTCTCTTGGAAATTGGCATCGGCGACCACCTGAACATCGCCCGTACCGTTGCCGATAACCCCCTCAATTTCGGCAAAGCTGGCCCCGCCATCGGTAGAGTAGGCGACATCACCAGAGCTGCCACCGACCAGGATCGTTTCCTCATCAACAAGGGTGAACATGTTGATTTCGGGCAGGCGGGTATATACCATGCCCTGCCAGGTGAAGGCCCCGTTGCTGCTTTTTCGGATGTAACCGGCGGGCAGGGCAACGTATATGGTATCCTCATTTCCAACCGCAATGTCAATCACCGGTCCCGGCTTGGAACGGCACCACTCCCAGGAGTTCCCCCGGTTATATGATACTGCCATCAGGTCGCCACCGGCCTCGGCAGCATATATAGTATCGTCGTCATCATAGTTTAAACTTAACCGTAAGATCGCGGCATCAGAGTCGGTGTCCATTGTCAGCAGGCGTTCCCATCTTTCCCCCAGCGGGTCACCGCCGCTGCGCCAGATGCCCTCAGGACCGTAGGGGCTGGTGGTGGTGATGAAAAGACTGTCACCGTCAGGTACGGGGGCAATATCAGCTAGGCTGATTACTGTGTCCATAAGCCCCATCTGCCGCCATTTCTCGCCGTCAAGGCTGGCCGAAAAAGCGCTCTCATCCAGTGTCTCACCGGGGAACTGGCCCGTGCCGCAGTAGGCTATCTCGCCATCATGGCTCCAGGCTACCCGGGCATTGCCCGGCCCCGTAGGTGGTACGGAAGATAGGTCCCACGTCGGGCCCGTGTCAAAAGGGTCTGAAGTCCGCCGCACTTGGACGGTCAGCGTCCCGGCAACTGGATTAACATCGCCGGCCAGGAGCTTGCCCGAAGTTACTGTCCCGTAGTAGGTGATGCTGCTGATGTCGATGTCATTACCGCCGTCGGCATTAAGCCGATAGAGGCTGGCGTCGGTAATGGAGTACACATCGTCGTTAGCATCCGGCTCCCGGTCATAGCCAATAAAGAGCTGCCGTGATTCCTCTTCCTCACTTGAGTAGTCGGATGGTAAAGCCAGTGATGAGCGAAGTTGAGTAAATTCCGGTTCCGGCCCGTCACCAGCGGCGGCAATCTCCACCGGATAGCCGGTTATATCGTTCCAGGTGGATAGGTCGCGTTCAAAGAGACAGAGCCACGTTTTGTACTGGTAAGCGGCGGCAACATCACCACTGGTGGTAGCCACGACCAGGATGGTGCCGTCGTCTTGGTAATCTGGTGAGTAGGCAATTGCGGAGACATCACCGCCGGTATGGGCCGGATCAACGGCTAGGTCAAGGTTCAGCCAGGACGGGAAAGTTTCTCCTATCTGATATACCCATACCTGCCCGGTGGTAGCACTATCGCCCCAGGTCGCGGTGCCGATGGTAATATCCCGGTAGTCATCGCCGCTAGCGGTATACTCCTGGGATATGGCGATGGCCTGTATGTCACCTTCGAGGCCCGATACCCCTATGTTGGTCCAGTCATCACCGCCGTCGGTGGACAGGTAGACCTCAGTGCCATCATCAGTAACGACGGCTACGATGTCCGAATCGTCAGGGGATACGGTGATATTGCCGGCCGGTAGCCCAGCGCCTTCGTCAGCCAGGTTATCGGTAATGTCTTCCCAGTATACTCCCGCATTCGGCGACAGATAGACCTTGGAGTTTTCGCTGTCCAAGGCGTAAATGACATCATCAGGCCCGACGGCTATTTCGCTCACCTCCGAAGGGCTGACTACCAGGTTGCCATCTTCGCCCGGCTTCTCTATCTCACGCCATTCCAGAGCCGGCGATGCTGCCTGTGCAGAGGATGGCACCAGCCAGGCAGTCAGTATTAGCAGTACTATGAGTATGCTGGTATACTTCATATAGCTAGTTTTCATAATAGGTGGCAGCCTTGTTTTTATTATAGCGGCGAAATATTAATATCCTGTTAATTTTACCCCTCTTATCCGGCCTCAGGAAAGTTAACAGGATATTAACAATTTCCTGCCATAATAGTGTCTGAGTATAATTTGACTCACCACAACAAATTGAGTGGCAGGAGAATAAATATGAGGGCATTAAAGATAATAATGGCAATTCTGGTGCTGGGCAGTATTGGTCTGGCGTCGTTAAGCTGTAATGGTGATGCAAACTCCGAAGCAGGCGGGGAGAACCAGATAGCAACCGTGCAACGCGGAGACTTAACAGTAGATATCACCGCCAGTGGCAATCTGGCCCTGTCCGTTACTGAGGACCTGGCTTTCGACATTCCGGGGACGATTGCCGAGATTACGGTGGCCGAAGTGCTGGTGGAAGAGGGTGACTCTGTTGAAGAGGGACAGCTGCTGGCAAAACTGGATACCTCAGAATGGAATGATATGCTGATAGACCTGAAGCGTGACCTGCTTCAGGCAGAGATAGACCTGAAAAATGCCGAACTTACGCTGGAGGAGGCTGAGGAGGATACTTACATTACCCCTACCGGGGATGTAAGAGAACAGTACACCGACCCGGACGAAATAGACATACTGGAGATGAGGCTTGAGCTCGCCGAGGCCCGTTTCGAAGATGCCCAGGAAGCGCTGGAGGAAGCTAACGAGAAGAGCCCGGAGATTATTGCTCCCTTTGATGGTTTCGTTACTGCCGTCAACGTTGACGGTGGCGACGAGGTTAAAACAGGCACGGTGGCGGTAGCCGTCGCCGACCCGAACAAGTTTGAAGCGGATATTTTGGTCAGCGAGATGGATATTATGGACGTGGAGCTAGGAGGTACTGCTTGGGTGAAAGTAGATGCCATAGAAGGGCTAAGCTTGCCAGCAGAGGTTGTTCATATCTCACCGACAGCTACCATTCAGTCGGGGGTGGTGAACTACCAGGTAAAGGTGGAAGTAAAATCTATGGAAGCGGTGATGCAGGAACGGCAAGGAGCGATGCCGGACATTTCTTCCGGGGAAATTCCCGAGCCTATCAGGCAGGCAATAGAAGAAGGGCAAATGACCCAGGAGGAGGCTGAGGCAATGCTGGAGCAGATGCAGGCAGCACGGGAAGAGCGACAGGCTGCGTTTGAAGACGTTCAACTGCGGGAGGGTCTGACCGTTACGGTAAGTGTAATAGTAGATGAGAGAGCCGATGTGCTGCTGGTGCCCAACGGGGCGCTCACTACCCAGGGAGGGCAAACCAGTGTGCAGGTGGTTTTGCCAGATGGCACTATTGAGCAGCATACCGTAACCACTGGCATCAGCGACTGGCAATACACCGAGGTAACCGAGGGCTTGAGCGAGGGCGAACAGGTGGTTGTGCCACAGGGCACGGCCGCCACATCAACGACTGAACGGGAGGGACCCCCGGGTAGAATGATAGTACCAATGGGGCCACCACCGCGATGATAAGGTTAGAGAATATAACTAAGGTCTACCCCATGGGCAAAAGGTCTCTGACCGTGCTTAAAGGAATAACCCTGAATATAAAGCAGGGCGAGCTGGTGGCGATTATGGGCCCATCCGGCTCGGGTAAGACAACACTGCTTAATCTTCTTGGCTGCCTGGACGTACCGACTTCGGGTAAATATTACCTGGACAATAGAGAGGTTAGCCGTCTGGGTAGCCGGGAACTGGCCGGCATCAGGGGCCAAAAGATTGGCTTCATCTTCCAGACATTTAATCTGCTGTCCCGGCTAACGGCACTGGCCAATGTGGAACTTGGCATGACATACGCCGGTGGTGTTGACCGTAAACGGGCTGTGGAGGCGCTGGCCAAGGTAGGACTCTCCGAGCGGGTCAAGCACCGACCAATCGAGCTTTCTGGAGGCGAGCAGCAGCGGGTGGCCATCGCCCGAGCCCTGGTGAAAAACCCCTCCCTCTTTCTGGCTGACGAACCTACCGGCCAGCTGGACAGCCGCTCCGGCGAGGAGATAATCTCCATCCTGACCTCCTTAAATGCCGACCAAGGTATCACCGTGCTTATGGTTACCCATGACGCCAATATCGCCAGTCACTGCCAGCGAATAGTTTACCTAAAGGATGGCCAGATTGTGGCGGGGGAGAGCGTATGAAAAAGTTGCTCA
>DUEU01000046.1 GCA_011191985.1 Dehalococcoidia bacterium | reverse complement strand
GAGCCCTGAGCGGTGGCCAGACGGTAGACTATAAGATTACCGAACACCTTGAGCAGCCGAAGATATATCCTGAAATGCACCTTAAGGACATCTTCCTACTGGCGGCCAGCCGGGAGAAGGCGTCTCATGAACTGTATCTCGGCCTGGCCGAAATACATCCCGAGGGTCAGGTGAGGAAGCTGCTTGAGGAACTGGCAGCACAGGAACTTGAGCACAAGCAGCAACTAGAATTCCTCTATACCGAGGTGGCTTTTCCCCAGACTGATGGTGGCTGATGGTTATTAGGAGTGATGAAGGCTAACTGAGAGGAGAGAAAATTGGAAATAGAGTATGGAGCCAAGGTTATCGATAAGAGTGGCAAGGTCTTGGGTGTGGTCGATAAGGTAGTGCTTGATAAATGGAGTGGTGAAATAACCAAATTTAAGGTCAACACCGGCAAGGGTGAGACAGACCTTCTTATCTCACCCGAGGATGTTTCGGAGGCCACACCCAGCAAGGTAAAGCTTAAGATTGCCATGGATGAGCCCCAGCCGCAGATGGGAGTACAGTATGGAGCTGAGGTATTTGATAAGAACGAGGAATTAATAGGTACAGTTGATTATATCACCAACGATGCCTGGACTGGTGAAACCAGCGGTTTTAAGGTTAGCTCGGAGAAGGCTAAAATTGACCTGTTCATTTCAACTAAGAATATTATCGAGGCCACGCCAAACAGGGTGAAATTAGGTGTTACCCTGGACGAGCTGAAGTCAAAATTATAATTCGCAGGCTACGGTACTGGGAGGTAGCTAGGTGAAAAATTATGATGCTATCGTAGTTGGCTCCGGGTGCGGTATGCTCATCGTGGATGAAGCCCTGTCTCACGGCCTGAAAGTGGCGCTGGTGGATGAGGGACCCCTCGGTGGCACCTGTCCCAATCTGGGTTGTATTCCCTCCAAGATACTGATTTACCCCGCCGATAGAATCGTTGAGATAGAGGAAGCTAGGAAGCTGGGAATAGAGGCAAAGCTAATCCGGGTTGACTTTCAGTCTATTATGGAGCGCATGAGGCGGAGCGTGCGCAAAAATCAGAACCACATTCGGGAGGCTATCTCACAGCTAAAAAACCTTGACTTTTATAAAGGGGAAGGTCATGTTGTTGGCGAGTACACCATTTCGGTGAACGGTGAAGAAATAAGGGGGGAGAAGATTTTCCTCGCCTCTGGCTCCCGGCCCTTGATACCCCCGATAAAGGGTCTTGAGAGCACAGGTTACCTGACCAATGAGACGGTGCTCGGGCTTAAAGAGAGACCGGAAAGTGTGGTAATTATCGGCGGTGGCTATGTTGGTGTTGAATACGGGCACTTTTTGGCGGCAATGGGTAGCCGGGTCACCATACTGGAGATGGCGGATCGTCTTGTCCTGGCTGAGGAACCCGAAATCGCCGCTCTCTTAAAGAAGGCTCTGGGCCGACGCATGGAGATCTACCTGAATACCCAGGCTGAGGAGGTGAGGCGGGAGGAAAATGGCGTTGGGGTTTTGGTGAAGAATATAAAAACCGGTGCCCGAAGGGAACTAAAGGCTCAGAAGGTTATGGTTGCCGTGGGGAGACGGTCTAATGCCGATTTACTGAAGGTGGAGAATACCGGGGTGGAGACGGATAAGAGGGGTTTTATTAAGGTTAATGGGTATCTGGAAACCAGTAAGAAGAACATATTCGCCGTGGGTGATGTTAATGGGCGAGAGATGTTTACCCATGCCGCCAACCGGGAGGCGGCGGTGGCGGCCCATAATGCCTTACACGGCGGGAAACTAAAGATGGACTATCACGCCGTACCCCACGCTGTCTATTCCTGTCCTCGGATTGCTGCGGTGGGGCTGACTGAGGGGCAGGCGAGGGCTCATCATGATATCGTAGTGGGTAAGGCTAGGTATTCTGATGTTGCCAAGGGCGAAGCCATGATGGAGAGGGAGGGCTTTACTAAGGCTGTTGTCGCCCGAAACAGCCGAAAGATACTGGGTTTTCATATTATCGGACCCTGTGCTCCGATACTGATTCAGGAGGTGGTGAATGCCATGCAGTCCGGGGGACATATGGGCGAGATAAACGACGGTATTCATATTCATCCGGCGCTTCCTGAGCTGATACAGCTAGCACTCAGTAATCTTGAGGAATCTTAAATGGGCGACCAAAGAGTACTTCAAAGGTGTTCTCCCCGTAAGCCCCGAAGGCAGACCAGCCTAGCGCAATTTTGGGTCTCTGGAGCTATGGTGCTCTGCATGTTGCTCAGTTTATTTGCTTTATCCTGTCAGGAAGCGGCCCCGGAAGCTAACCCTGGCAAATGGGCAGCTGATGGCGTAATCACAACTAACGAGTATACTGGCCGAACCAGTTACGGGGATTATGAGATACACTGGAACTCTGATGGGCAGTATATCTACATTGGTATGAAAGCCAGGGCCAGTGGCTGGGTAGCGGTGGGTTTTCAGCCCGGGCCGCTACATCGGGAAACGGATATGGTACTTGGCTTTGTGAGAGACGGGCAGGTTAGTGTTTTCGACATGTTCAGCATCGCTGAGTGGGGCCCCTGTACTGCCGATAGCGAACTTGGTGGCAGTGACGATGTTCTGGAATACGGCGGCCGGGAAGAGGGTGGCTACACTGTCGTCGAGTTTAAGAGACTGCTCGGCACTGGTGATGAGTACGATGGAGAGCTCTTTTCTGGAGTAAATGAGATTCTGTGGGCATGTAGCACACTTGATGACCCCCGGCAAAAACATACTAGCCGGGGGCATGGCGAAATAGGGTTTTAGCT
>DUEU01000045.1 GCA_011191985.1 Dehalococcoidia bacterium | reverse complement strand
GCGGCCACGGTCATTACCGACGACAGCCGAGCCAGAGGCATCGAAACCGAGACCGGAGAGCGGTTCGACTGCCGCTACCTGGTCCTGGCACCAGGCCGGGAAGGGGCCGACTGGCTCGCCCACGAAGCAGAACGGCTCAAGCTCACCCTGCATAATAATCCGGTCGACGTCGGCGTGAGGGTAGAGGTACCCAACAAGGTAATAGCGGCGCTGACCGATGTCCTGTATGAGGCCAAGCTGGAGTTTGTTTCAAAGAGCTTTGACGACCGCATCCGGACCTTCTGTATGTGTCCCGGTGGCGAGGTAATAATGGAATCCACCGGCGGCGACGACCCGGTTATAACGGTCAACGGCCATAGCTACGCTAACCACCAGAGCGACAACACCAACTTCGCCCTGCTCATGAGCACCACCTTCACCGAGCCATTCCGGGAGCCGATTGCCTACGGAAAGTACTTGGCCCGGCTGGCCAACATCCTGAGCGGCGGCGTACTGCTACAACGCCTGGGAGACCTTCAGGCCGGACAGCGCTCCACCCCGGCCCGCATCGGGCGCGGCCTGGTGCCACCAACACTGAAGAATGCCACCCCCGGCGACCTTAGCTTCGCCCTGCCCTACCGCCACCTCACCGGGATACTGGAGATGCTCCAGGCAATGGACCAGATGGTGCCCGGTATCGCCTCCCGCCACACCCTGCTTTATGGCGTCGAGGTCAAGTTCTATTCCTGCCGCCCTCAGTTGAGCGCCAGCCTGGAGACCCAGGTCAGCAACATGTTCACCGCCGGTGACGGGGCCGGTATCAGCCGCGGTCTAATCCAGGCTTCGGCCTCCGGGGTTGTGGTGGCCCGTCAGATATTAAAGAGGCTAAAGCATTAGTTCCCAGATACTCCCATCTGCCTTTGGTTGACATATTGCCACCGGATAGCTAAAATGGGAATATAATTTTCTTCTATTCTAAGGAGGCTGATGCCCGGTGACCAGAGTGGTCGCAAGCGAAAACGAGAGCTTCGATAGCCTGCTGAAGCGCTTCAATAAGAAGGTACAACAGGCCGGCGTCCTGTCTGAGATTCGGCGCCGCGAGTTCTTTGAGAAGCCAAGTATTAAGCGGAAACGCAAGGAAGCCGCCAAAAGACGTAAGAGCGCCAGAGCCGCCAGAAAAACTGCCTGACGAGGGTTTTGTGCAACCGGAAGCTGAGGCTCCGTCCCTGAAAGCAAAGATAACGGGTGATCTGAAGTCGGCACTAATAGCCAGAGAGAAGGTAAGGGTCTCCATTCTCCGGCTGCTGCTGGCGGCCATTAAAAACGCCGAGATTGCCCGCCAGGCCACCCTGAGTGACGGCGATATCCTGGGCATTATCGCCAAGGAGGTCAGGCAGCACCAGGAAAGCATTGACGCCTTCAAGCAGGGCGATCGCGCCGACCTGGTAGCTCAAGAAGAGGCAGAGATGGCCATACTCCAGGAGTACCTGCCCCGGCAGATGACCCGGGAGGAGATTGTCCTCGAGGCCCGCCGCATTATCACCGAAATTGGCGCCCAGGGACCGGGCGATAAAGGCAAGGTCATGCCCCGGCTCATCGCCCAGCTCAAGGGAAAGGCCGACGGGCGCGAGATAAACGCCGTAGTAACCGAACTGCTGAGTTCGTAGTTGGAACGCTATCCCCCGGTCACGAATCTGTGCCAACGATACGGACGGGTGCCAGTACCTGGCCTCTCTAATTATTGGCGAGAAAGTACCATCCAGTGTACCGAGTAGAAGTCTGCCTGAAGAGTCAACTGCCAGATGCCAGAGGCCTCGGTCTGGTCAAGGATATACAAGACCTGGGTATAACCAGCGTTGCCAGTGTCCGGGTAATTGATATCTACTGGCTGGATGCCGAGGCCACCTCCGATGAGCTGGACACCATTTGCCGTCAGCTGCTTGCCGACCCGCTAACCCAGGAGTACCGCTTTTCCCGCCTTGCGACAGACACTGCTCCCACCCACTCCCCGGAGGCCAACAATTCGGCGCACGTCGTGGAGGTCGCCTACAATCCCGGTGTAACCGACCCGGTGGAAGACACCGTCATGAAGGCCATTGACGACCTTGGCATCGGCGGTGTCCGGGCGGTCAAGACCGCCAAACGCTACCTAATCGAAGGAAGACTGGCCAAGGGTGAACTGGAAACAATAAGCAGTCGCCTGCTGGTAAACCCCATTATCCAGCATATAGTCGAGCGGTTTCACTTTCCCGGCAACCCCGAGTACCACTTCCAGCTGAATGAGGTCGATATTTCCGGTGCGGACATCGGGCGGCAATTTGGCTTCAACCCGGCTGAGCTTTATGCTATCATCGGCTACTTTCAAAGGGAAGGGCGCCGCCCCACCGACGTCGAGCTGGAGACCCTGGCCCAGACCTGGTCGGAGCACTGCGTCCACAAGACGTTCAAGGGCAGAATCAGGCTCGGCGAGACTACTATCGATAACCTGCTCAAGAGCACTATCATGAAGGCAACTGATGAGTTAGCCAAGCCGTGGTGCCTCTCTGTCTTCAACGACAACGCCGGCGTCATCGATTTCGACGGCCGCTGGGCACTCTGCTTCAAGGTCGAGACCCACAACCACCCCTCGGCGGTCGAGCCGTACGGGGGCGCCGCTACCGGGGTCGGCGGTGTCGTTCGCGACCCGCTGGGTACCGGACTGGGGGCCAAGCCCATCCTGAATACCGACGTCTTCTGTTTTGCCCCTCCCGACCTCCCCTACGAACGGCTACCCAGG
>DUEU01000044.1 GCA_011191985.1 Dehalococcoidia bacterium | reverse complement strand
TGGTCATAGATGCATTGGGAAAAGGGGCAGTCGAGACATGAGCCGGCCAGTTCGCAGCCTTGGTCACGGTAACGGCAATACTCCGGTAAAAGGTCCATCCCAGCGTCTTCCATAACGGCAACTCACTCTCCACAAAACAATGCAATGGTATATTAGAACATTAGTTCTAATATAGTCAATAGTATTTTGTCGCATTAAAATGTCTTAATAATATCTTCATAATTACGGTCTATAATGATGATAAGAATACTAACCCGGAGCCTTTTCCTGCGTTATAATATTTAGAGGTTTTATCAGTGGGGGTACTAAAGTCATCGTCCGGTGACAGTTGGGGACTTGACAGAGGCAACTGGTGGTGTTAGTATTGCTTTAATAAAGTAATATATAATAGTTATGGCTCCTTTTGATAATTATTATAATGTGATAGAGGCCGGGCATCGCCTTCAGGTACACCCGGAGACGGTGAAGCGGCTGTGTCGACAGGGAGACTTACCGGCCACCAAGATTCATAATACCTGGCTGATTACCAAGGAGGCGCTCGATAACTTTGCCGGAACCTATAACCCGAGGCGCGGGGCCAGAAAAAGACTCATATAATAAGGGGGGTTGCTGTGGGATTGGCATCCTGGGCACAAGAATACTTTAACCTTTCACAGAGGCGCAAGTAAAGAGGAGGTGGCTACGAATGAAAAGTAAAAAGTTTTTCCGTATTCTGGCGGTAGGTACTATCCTTGCCCTGCTGGTGATGGCCGTGATACCGGCAATACCGGCACTGGCGGCTGAGGATATTGAGTTGGACCCTGATGAAGGAGAAATCGGCGATAAGATTGAGGTCACTGGCGACGGCTTCGACGACAGCAGTGAGTCGGAGACAATTTTCGTCTATATCTACCTCTCCCCCGATGACGCCGACGAAGGCGATGATATTGATAGTGACCTTGATGTGTACGAAAAGGTGAAAACTAAGTCCACTGATGAAGACGGTGAGTTTGACACCTATTTCTACGTGCCGACAGAGCTCGATGATGGTGATGATGAGGAAGACGTAACTGGCGGCACTTACTATGTCTATACTGCTTATGACGATGACGAGATACTGACCAAGAATGAGTTTACCGTAATCGCCGCCGAGATTGACCTCTCCCCTGATGAAGGTTTCGTTGGTGACGAAGTGGATATTGACGGTGTTGATTTCGAAGGGAGAGAGGATATTGAGGTAACCTACGACAATGATGACATAGACATAGTAAGCGGCGACGATGCTACTGATAGTAGCGGCGATTTCTCTCTTACCATCGTCATTCCCGAAAGCATCGCTGGTGAGCACACCATCGAGGTGACGGCTGGGAGTAGTTCGACCGAGGTTACCTTTACCGTGGAGCCAGACATAACCCTCAGTTTGGAAGAAGTGTCCCCCGGTGACGGCGTTACCGTTACCGGCACCGGCTTTGGTAAAAATGCTGATGTTGATATTGAATTCGATGGTAGCAGCCTGACCACCACCGACACCGATAGCTACGGCAGTTTCGCGATCAATATTACCATACCGTCAAAGGGCTCTGGTTCCTACAAGATAGAGGCCGAAGATGACGACCGGAATAAAGCGAGTGAGAACATTAACGTCGCTTCCGCCGTTACCCTGGCACAGACCACGGGTAATGTGGGCAGCCAGGGTAACATCAGTGGTACCGGTTTTACTCCTAACGGTTCCGTGAACATCACCTATGATGGTAGTCCATTGACCACGGCCACGGCCGATTCCAGTGGCCGGTTTACCACCACCTTTACCGTTCCCGGGAGCACGCATGGCGCTCACACGATAATGGCCAGTGATGGCGTCAATACCGCAAACACCACCTTTAATGTGGAGTCGACACCGCCCCCGATACCCCAGCCTCTGTCGCCGGAAGATGCTGCCAAGGCGAGCTCAATGGCCACCTTTGAGTGGAAGGCGGTCACCGACCCCAGCGAGCCGGTGACCTATAGCCTGCAGGTGGCCGCTGATCGTGACTTTGCCAATATAGTAGTTCAGAAGGCGGGAATAGAGGAAGCGAGCTATACCCTCACCAAAGATGAGCGGCTCGAATCCACCAAGAAAGAAGAGCCCTACTACTGGCGCATACAGGCGGTTGACGGCGCTGACAACGAAAGCGGCTGGACGGCACCGGGATCGTTCTATGTCGGCTTCAGCTTTGAGTTTAGCGGCTGGGTACAGTATTTGCTGATAGGAATTGGTGGTATTGTGCTGCTCCTGGTTGGCATCCTGGTAGGCCGTCGGCTCGCCTACTACTAGAATTAGTAAGAACCACACCCCCTTTGTCCCCCTCTCCTTTTTAAGGAGAGGGGGAATTTTTATTGTTGAGTGGGTGGCTCTCTTAGTCTTTTTGATGGCTGCCGCGGGCGCCCCGCGGCGAGTATCTGGCGGTGGCCTCGACCAGCAGGGCCAGGCTCATCAGAAAATCATCATGCCCCTGGCCCGGGTCGACGTAGAAATTCATGGTCTGGTTTGACCGGTACTGGCTCCGTGCCCTCTCCATCTCTACCCAGAACTCCTGGTACTCCGCCGACCCGTCAGCGGCATACATTTTAAGGCGGCCGGAATTGATGGTGGCCAGCAGGTTAAAGCCCAGCTCCGACTTCGACTGGGCGGTGAAGGTGAAGCCGGAAACCCTGGCCCCGAGCGCTCCCCGCAGGAAGGAGAAGACCGGTTGACCGATGCCGGTGGCATCAACCACCACCTTGCGGCAGCGCCAGACCGCCTTGAGAATATCAACCAGTCGGGCATAGAGCTCGCTGTGCTTGACACCGGTCCAGCGGTAATGCTCCACGAGCTTGAGCCGGGGCTGTTTTTGTAGCTGGTCACACACTGAGAAGTCCAGCTCGCCGATGGTGACTACCGTGGAGTCCTGGCGCGGTCTGGTTCTGGGGTCCTCGGCCTCGACCTCGCCGGCAAGGTCGAGGCCGGCGACATAAATCCGGTCGGCCTCCGGCTGGTGTCGGCGCGGGTGCTCTCCCTGCAGCTGTGCCCTTTGCTGCCGGCTGAGGAAGCCGCCGCCGCCGTGTATCGGCAGCAGGCAGTACTGGGTCAAAAACAGTGGGTGCTTCTCGCCCAGGCGTTCCCTTTCCGCCTCAACATAGGCCCGGTAGTCGGGGTTATAGCGGGCTACCTCCTGCCAGTCGTAGCGGAAGTGGCGCCTGATTCTATCCTTCCTCTCCAGCTCGAGGTTCGTCTGTTTTATCTCTTCCAGCAGGGTGGTGTCATCCCAGGTGGTGCCGTAGTGGACGGTGGTGACGTTGGTAGTCGCCCCCATTGGTTTGAACTCCTTGCTGTACTTTTCCTTGCTGACGTCCTGGGCTTCGTCTATTTCCAGCAGGAGGTGAGCAGTGTTGCCGACCACATTGGCCGACTCGTCGGCGGAGAGGAATATAGACCGGGCATTCCCCAGCCGGATGATATAGCCCAGTTCGCTGGTCCAGATGCCGCCGAACCCGGCGTCATTCAGCCGGTCTTTCAGGCGCGTCATCGAGATGACTGTCTGTGGCTTAAAGGTGGGTGAGCACTTTACCAGGTTCTGCGGCTCGAGCATGTAGAGGGTCAGCAGTAGCAGTTCGAGCTGGGCCGACAGCTCATTCTTGCCCCCCTGCCGGGCGATTTCCACGGAGAAGGTAAGGCCCTTCTTGCTGAAGACGCTGTCCAGTATGGCCCGCGCCACCTCTCGCTGGTAGGGGCGCAGCCGGTTGATGGAGACCACGGTGCCTTTTGCTGGTTGGCGGTCACTTGGTGAGCGCATTTCCGATGCCAATGCCCAGGGGTATGGCGATATCCCTGAGGACATTGCCGATTGCCTCCTTGAGCCCCTTCTTTTGCTCCTTGCTGATATCGAACCTTATCTTGAGCAGGCGGGCCAGGGTGTTGGTGGCGTCCATAATAACCTTTATATTTTCCGGCTCCCGCTCCAGGATGGACTTTATCATCATCCGCAGGAGGGCTATCTCATCGTCGATACCATTGACTCCAGCGGCCAGCCTGAAGTCGATGAGGTCCGCTTCGTCCATTACACGGGCGTAGAAGCCGCGCTGCCTAGCGTTTTGATTACCCTTTGGGGCTCCCTTTCTTCTCTTTTCTTCTGGTGATATGCGGTCTCTCTCCATAACTGAGGAGCCGGGCAGTGGCCAGGACGATGGTGTGTGCTGCCAGGTCCCATCGTTGAGTTTCAATGGCTAACCTCAATAGCCGCATAACTTCCCCCTGAGTCTTTAGTGCATAATAACACAATTGTTCTATTATAGCTACCGGGTTTTGTCATATTTTACCTGGTTGATATTGTGGCCGAACCGTTATAAAATGACTTGGCACACTGGAATAATAAGGTTATCGGAGTTCAGGCCATGGGTGTTGTCCGACAGCTATACCAGCTCCAGGAGATTGACTTTGAGCTTGAGTCTGCGGAACAGGCCTTGGTGCAGATAGAGGGCCGGCTCGGCGAGAACCAGGCAGTGGTTACTGCTCAGGAAGAGTTTGTCATGGAGCAGCGGCGTTTGGAGGAGTTACAGCGGCAGCAGCATGCCGCAGAGGGGGAGGTGGATAAACTTGCCGCCAAGCTGGCATCGGTTGAAGAGGAGATGTACAGTGGGCGGATAGGGAATCCCAAGGAACTGGCCAACCTCCAGCACGAGGCTGATGGGTTGAAGTCCCGCCGTGGCCAAGCCGAGGATAGGACGCTGGAGGTAATGGAGCGGGTAGCGGCCGTGGAGGCAAGGGTATCAGCCCTGGGTAGTGAGCTGGGCAGAATGGAAGAAGAGTGGAATGATGAACAACTGCGGCTGGAGGCCGAAGGAGAGCGCTACAAAGAGTTGAAGGCTGGCCTGGAGCAACAGCGGCGGCAGCTTATAAGTGACATCGATGAAGAGGCGGTCGCTATCTATGAGGATATCCGGCGGCGGAAGAATCGGGCCGTCGCCAGCGTTGAGCAGGGGATTTGCCGCGGTTGCGGTATTTCCCTTTCTACTACTCAATTACAGCAGGCAAAGGGCGACCGTCTGGTTCAGTGCAGTAGTTGTGGCCGTATCCTTTTCTTTGCCTAGTTCTGGCGATTAAATCCGATGAGTACCGACTGGATGGCGATTAATGCCGATGGTGCCTCGCGCGGTAATCCCGGCCCAGCCGCTATCGGCGCTACCATAAAGGACGAGCAGGGCGGGTTGATTGCCCGTATAGCCCGGCCTATCGGCCGGGCTACCAATAATCAGGCAGAGTACCAGGCAGTTATCGCCGCCCTTCGCGAGGCCGTCCGTCTCGGTGCCCGAAAAGTTGACATAAGATTAGACTCGGAGCTGGTGGTCAGGCAACTTAGTGGCCGCTACCGGGTAAAGAATGCCGCGCTTAAAGCCCTGTACCAGGAGGCCAAAGGGCTGCTGGCGCGACTGGAGACGGTTACTATCCGCCACGTTCCGCGCGAGCAAAATCAGGAGGCCGACCGGCTGGCCAACATGGCGCTGCGTTAGAATCGGCTATTTCTGTATTGGTATAACACAGATGAAGCGCAGCGGTTCGCTGCCCGTATTGACAAAACAATGGGGCTCGTCGGGGGTGACGAAGACGACGCTGTCTTTCTCTATCCGCCTTTCCCCCAGCTCGGTGGCCACTATCCCCCAACCGGAGAGGACGAATACCTCATGTTCCCAGGGATGTGAGTGGGCCGGTGTAGAGCTCCCCGGCTCGACATCAAAGACGCGCATACAGAAGTTCGGCGCCCCATCCATGGAGTTGATAACCTCACGTTTGACTACTCCGGGCAGTTCCTCGACCGGTTCGGTATCCTCATAGCTGCTTATCTTCATGGTACTTGCCTCTTTAAATGAGTTTAGGCGATGGCCACCCTGTTATTTTACCAGAAATCGCCCGCTGGGGTAATGGGCATACCGTGTCCGGAACCGCTGTTGCTTTACAGGTAGCGGAAAGGCGTTGTAAAATTATTAGGTCAGTAGTCAGGTTCCTCGGGAGCGGTTACCGCGCCGCTATTACCGGCTTAATTGAGGTGTGAAGAATAATGGCGCATGTCGAACAGGTTGCCGATAAAACGTATCGAGTGCAGGCCCAGTTACCCGGGCTGCCTACCATCTTCTCGCTGTATTTTATCCAGGGTGACCCCGGTGCCCTGATAGAGCCGGGGCCGGCCGGCCTGGTGCCGACCATACAAGACGCCATGAACCAGCTGGCCATGAGCGACCTGAAGTATATCATCCCGACCCACATCCACCTTGACCACGGCGGGGCCTGTGGGACACTGGTACAGCTTTTCCCCCGCGCTGAGGTGTTAGTCCACCCGCAGGGAGCCCGGCATATCATTGACCCATCCCGGTTGGTACGGAGCACCGCTATGGCTTTTGGTGATGACTTCGAGGAGATCTACGGTACCATCCTGCCCGTCCCCGAGTCACGCGTAAAGGTTGTTCCGGATGGAGAAAGGCTGTCAGTTGCTGGCCGGGAGCTGACGATTATTCATACCCCGGGCCATGCCCCTCACCACATGGCCATATTTGACCCGGAGACTGAGGGACTCTTCTGCGGTGAGGCGCTGGGTCTGGTCTACAGCGATGGTGCCAAGGCCCTGCCGGCGGTAGCCCCGCCCGGATTCGATGAAGAGGAGTACCTGAGCAGTATGGAGCGGCTGAGACAGCTCAGGCCTCGCCTCCTTTTCTATGCCCATGGCAGTGTCAGCACGGAGCCGGAGCAGTCAATTGACAGTGTTATCGCCAGTACCAGGGTGGTCGGGGAGGCTATCCTCGATACGGCGCGGACAGAGGCAACGGAAGAAGCAGTTATCAAGAGTATCGGCGAGTTTATCCGCCAGCGCTTCGGGGCGACCCTGACGGAGTACGACCTGGCATCAAATGTCCGGGGCTATCTTCATTACTACAAAAAGAAGGGTCTGCTATAGCGCTAGGGGCGCCGCATTCTTACCACCAGTATAATCATGGTAGCCAGCAGCGCTACCATGGTCACCAGCAGGGCAACGCCAAGGTAAATCAGCCAATCGGTCATATCGGTTTGGGCCGCTGGCGGTGGCGAGGGCGGTGATGGCGACGCCGGAGTTGGGGCGGCGGCTGTTGTCCCCAGTGATTCGGTGGTGAAGGCGTAAGTAGCGCTCCAGGCGCTGAGACTCTCGGAACTAACCGCCCTGACCTTCCAGTAATAGGTGGTTCCGTAGTCCAGTTCTGTCTCGCACTGCCAGGCGTTTGTGGGCAGTGCCTGTTCCCCCAATCTGGCTATTACCGGGTTGGTGAAAGAGTTGTCGCTGGCCAGGATCAACTCGTAGCGGTCAGCGCCGGCTATAGCGCTCCACTGAAACACCGGCCTTGTTGGTACGCCAGTGGCACCGGCCTCCGGGGCGTAGGGTTCGGGGGCTACCGTCTCACTGCCCATGCTGGTGGTGAATGACCATTTGTCTGACCACGGGCTTAGCACCGGCCCGGTAGCCCTGACGCGCCAGTAATAGGTGGTGGCCGGGTTAAGTGGCGGTAGGTGGGCCGAGCTAGCTTCGGTATCGCCTTCAAACCCACCGGGTACGCTGGAGAAGTCGGTGTCGTAGTCAATTTGCCAGCAGTAGTCGGTAGCCCCGGAGAGGCTCTCCCAGTCAAGGCGGACATCGCTTATGATATCGCTGTTGATGGTGCCAATACCGGGTGCCTTATCAGCCGGGGAAACTAGGCTGACGGGCGTGGTCAGGGTGTCGTGGTAACTGAGTAGCCGGTTGTTGGTGGTATCCATTGACCAGAGCTGGTTACCGGCCAGCCAGAGCCCCATCAGGGTAGCGTTATCGTCGAGCCCGCGGGTTACGGTTTCAAAGGTTGGCCCCAGCGTATAGGTTGGGTTCAGGCATCGTTCGATACCGCCGTCAGCCTTGGCGTTGGTAGCGTAAAGCGTGCCGCTGGTAGCCGTTTCCAGACCACTGACCATGCCGTCGGTTGGTAAGGTGCCGTCTATCTGTTCCCAGCTGGTGCTCCTGCCGATAATGAAGCGGTAGATGCCTTCGTCCGCCGTATCGCTGGCGGCGTAGACTGTCTCATTGGTGGCGAACTCGGCATCGAAAGCTACCAATACGTTACCCTTCAGGGGTGGCGAGGTGGCATCGGCGGGCACCGGCTCGAACCAGGTGCCGTTGTCGCTGGAAAGGTAGACCCAACCGCTGCTGTTACCGACCAGGATGGTATCATCCCGGTCATAGTCAGGAGACAGAACAATCGAATTTAGTGGCTGGTTGCCGACGATAGCCGGCGCAGAGTAGCTCAGGCCGGCATTGCGGCTGTAGTAGAGTAGTCCGTTACTGCCGTCGTAGCCGCTAATGAAAAGGGTCTCATCGTCGGCCACCGCCCAGGCGTCGATAGAGAGAGGGGCGCTGCGCTCAGTGAAATTCTGCCCACCGTCCTCTGACCGCCATATCGTTGGACTGCCATCAATGCTTCCCGTTACGAATAAAGTCTTTCTGTCATCGCCGTAGTCGGGGTAGAGCTCAACCCGCTCAATCTGGTCAACACCATCCAGAAAAGCGCTGAATATCCTTTCCCAGTTGCTGCCGCCGTTCAAGCTGCGCCACAGGCTATGCTGGCCGCCCCAGGTAAGCATGAAGATGGAATTGTCCTGAGGGTAGCCAGATGACACCGCCAGGTCAATAATGCTGCTGATTTCGCTGTCGATCAGTCCTACCTGATTCCAGGTGATGCCGCCATCTCTGGTTATAGAGACAGCGCTACCGTTGCCACTGGTAGCGGCATATGCCTGGCCGGTCCCGGCAAAATCCGGGGCCAT
>DUEU01000043.1 GCA_011191985.1 Dehalococcoidia bacterium | reverse complement strand
GCTCAGTGGAGCGGCATGCTCTGGGACCCAAAAAGGTTCCCCAAGATGAAGTACGAACTAAACAAGGAGGACGCTTCTATGATGAGGGAGATGTCCCAGTTTTTCCCTTGGCAGAGGAGACTACTCTTTAAATTAATGCCCGAGAATCTCAGTCAGGTCAAAGACATTAAAAAAATGTTGTCCCCTATTGCCGCCTTTTGCAGGCAAGAGCGCAGCGGTATTATAGAATACCTTGAGGACGTCTCTAAGACTGATGAGCACTACTTCAGGGTATACGAGAGCTCTGACTGCTGGGCATTCGACAACGTAGGCGTGGCGATGGCTTCATATCTCCCTTCTAACAGTGCAGGGATGTGCCAGGGAATTGAGAATGGCAAGAGGAACTGGAACGCCATCGAGACAAAATGCATAGGATTGGGTGACCCCTATTGCGAATTCAAGCTGGTACCGGGGGAAATTGATGAGCTGAGGGACTCTCTGGAGGCTGTAGACAGCACGATTATGGAAAGTGTACATGACCGGCTGATGCATCGCCTCATCGGGTTTCTACTCGATGGGAAGCCCCTTGTGGATAGACCCAGCCTTGGGAGTGAGATTCAACTCCACGCGGTTGGGCATACCTTCAGTTTTCCCTATTTGGCCGGTGAGAGATACCAGATGGCTTTGCGGATGGGTGGTAGTAAAGTTGGAAGAGAGGTGGGTGAACATTTAATGGAGGCAGGGTTGAGCCATGATGAAGCAGTGAAGCGCGTTATCAACTTCTTAAAACATTGTAAGGTGGGCAAGGTTACAGCCGGTGAGACGATAAAGATTGAAGATAATTGTGAGAGCTTTTATATGAAGCTTAATACGTTAAAGCCAGAGGAAGCGTGTTGCTACTTTACGACAGGCTTTCTTAACGGTCTATTTTCGGCGGTTAAAAATCAACGCGTTAGAGAGATTAAGTGCGTCGCCCTCGGAGACCCCTACTGCGAGTGGGAAATCATATAGAAACTAAAGTTAAGCAATTAACAGCAGCATGCCCAGTGCAGTGCAATACTTGTCCATTTTGTGCGGTGAAGTAACAATCGCTTTTTTTGTTACCCGTTGTATAAAAGCTTAGATTGTGTGATTAGTTTCTATTTTTGATAGCAAAGGAGAAAGCAAAAGTTCTGCCTATTGTCCCCCCAGCCCCACTTAAGGGCCTCGGTTTCTCTTTAATCTTGTTCCACTGCGGTTAGCGTAAGATATTTACGGGCACATCTATTCCTTCCCATTCACTGCCCGTATCGCTTATAAAATCAAGACCCACTAATGAAGCTAGTATTCATGAAATACCTGTTATAATCCTTGCTCCCCCATCACCCCATGCAATTCACAAAATGTCTAGGCACTATACTATCGTTAAGAGGCCGGCCGCTAAGAGCCCCCCAGATTGACGCATTGCCCCACCATATAGCTACAGACATCGGAGGCCAGAAAGGCCACCACTGGCGCCATGTCCTCGGGAGTACAAAACCGCTTCAGTATCGAGCTGTGCTGAATAAGGTCATCAAGAAACTCGGGGGGAGCGTTAACCGTCAGGCCGGTCTTGGCCAGTCCCGGTGTAACGACATTGACAATTACCCCCAAGTGGGTTACTTCCCTGGCCAGGGCCTGGCTGAAAGCGACCACCCCGGCCTTGGCAGCACCATAGATAGAGATGGTCGGGAAACCCTGCCCCCCGGAGACATTGATAATCCGGCCGTAGTGGCGCGGTATCATGTGCGTCAGGACTGCCTGAGCAACATTCATCTGCCCGTAAAGGTTGACATTAATATTAAAGTCCCAGTCCGCTTTGGTCATTTCCATGAATGGCTTCTGGATGCTAGCGCCAGCATTATTCACCAGGATATCTATCTTGCCGAACTTCGCCAGCGCCTGCTGTACCATATCGTCCACCTCGGCCCGCTCGGTAACATCGACCTTAACAGCCAAAGCCTTACGGCCTAAAGTCTCGACCGCAGTCGCCGTTTTTTTAGCGCCTTCAAAGTCTATATCAGCGGAGATTATGTCGCACCCCTCTTCCGCTAGAGTCAGCGCTATTGCCTTACCGTAACCTATCTGACTACCAGTGCCGGTTACCAGCGCCACCTTGTCCTTTAGCTTCAGGTCCATATAATCCCTCCTGCCTTATTTTTTAGTCAGGAACGGCTCCACATCCTTAACCACATACCCCAGGCTAAGCTCCTGCAGCTTTTCTCGGGAAGGAATGCCCATGTCGGTCCAGCCGCGGAGCTTATAGTACTCATCAAGGAACTGGTCAAGCTTCCGTAATACCTGCCCCTCCCCTTCGGCTTTCAGGGTATGCAGTGGCTCGGTCTGAAATCTCTGGGGCAGAGTATCATGGGTGCGGTCAAAGCCTTCACGCACATTGAAGGCACGCTCCAGGTTCCAGATTCTCTCGCTGACCCGGTCCAAATAGCCTCTATCGGCAAATTCCTTGATGCCGGCCGCCGCCTCCAGCATCCTGCCAAATAGACGCTGATACCAGTCCCCACACAGGAAAGCGAAGAAGCAGGCGACGCCCACCTCCACACCGCTGTCGTTGTGCTGATTGAAGATAAGGATGTCCGCTTTGTCTTCCTCGCTAAAACGGTCCACCGCCCTCGGCATTGGCACGCCCCATTCCTGGAACATCAGGGTGCCATTGGTGTGGGCCCCTCCCATAGTGTTAGTAGCATAGCCAAAGCCGGTCCCCTTGAGCCCCCTCGGCTCATAGCCGGCCATCTCCAGGCCCTTGACCTGCATGGCATATGCCTCGGCCCCCTTGCCGATATGCTTCGCCGCCCGCAAGGTGCCCTCGGCAAGTACGTCACCGAAACCTTCCCGCCGTCCTATCTTCTTAATGAGACTTATCATGGCGGCATGGTTGCCATAGGTAAGCTCCAATCCATCGGTGTCATCCCGGGTAATGATACCCTTCTCATAAAGCTCATAGGCGAAACCGATGGTATTACCGGCGCTGATACTGTCCAGCCCCAGGTCGTCGCAGAGCTGGTCGGCGGCGATGGTTGATCCGATATTATTGTTGTCTATGGGCCCGGTGAACGCCCAGTAGCTTTCATATTCCGGCCCCTCGCTCCGAGCCCCGGCGTACGGACCATCGGGCACGACATGTATCTTGCCGCACCGCACCGAGCAACTATAACAGCCAAAATCGCCGACCTCCAGCTTCTTATAGGCCTCCGGTGATAACTCCTGATAACCTTCCATCTCGCTCCAGCGGTAATTACGTACCGGGTAGACACCAAAGGTGTTACAGCTAACTGCCCCATCGGTAGTACCATACTCCCTGTTTTTACGGTACGCATCGCTGGCCCGCATTATCTCAATCTGCTCCTTGACCAGCTCGCCAAAGCCTTCCGGATCATACAGGTTAACATTTCTTTTGGCCTTGATAGCCACGGCCTTGAGCAGCTTAGAGCCCATCACGGTGCCCACCCCGCAGCGGCTGGCCGTTCTCCGTCCAGTGACAATAGCCGCGTATTTCACAAGCTTTTCGCCGGCCAGGCCAATACAGGCAGCACGAACGTCTTTCCCGTGCTGCTGATTAAGCCATTCCTGGGTATATGTCGTGTCTTTGCCCCACAGTCCGGCAGCATCCTTAAACTGGACGCCGTCGGCGCCGATATACAGATAAACCGGCTTCTCCGCCTTCCCCTCGATGATTATGCCATCGTAACCGGCGAACTTCATCCAGGCGCCGAAGTCACCGCCGCAGCACGACCGAGCGAAGAGGCCCGTCAACGGACTTTTAGTGCAGGCCAGCCATCGGGCCACACCCTGTGCCTGGGTACCGGCCAGTAGTCCCGGCACGAGCAGCAGCTTATTTTGCTCCCCCAGAGGGTCAATATGGGGCGGCAGTTCATCGTAAAGATACTTGATCCCGAAACCCAGCCCGGCTATAAAATCCAAGATAACCGGCTCAGGCAGCGGCTCATCAGCCACTTTTCCTGAGGAAAGATTCACCCGGAGCAATTTACCGGCATATCCTTTCATCCTGTACCTCCTAAGGGGGAAATATGTTTTAGCAGTCTTTTCATTATTTTACAGAACACTCCTCAAAACCTGGAGGGTCTCTTCAAAGTCGAACTCTTTAGGGTTCCCCTGGCGGCAAAAGTCATTGGAATAGACTTTAACAATATGCTCAAGGTCCTTTTCCTGCAGACCGAGCTGCTTATTCAGTTGACCTGACGCTATCTCCAAGTCCCGCAACAGCCTTTCCATTTCTTCAAACCACTTCTCGGACGCCTGCCCTTCAGTCAGGCCCCTGGTATCAACCCCCATGGCCTGGACCATAGGGATAAATTTCTCCAGACAGGCCGGCTGGTTATATCTCTCTCCCGCGAGGGTGATAATGGCATTAGCCAGGCCGTGGTGGCAGTCGGTTACCGCGCCGATTTGATGCGCCAGTCCATGCACGATGCCAGCACCGGAGCCAAAGGCGATACCAATACCGCCCATGGTAGCCGCCCAGCACATCCTCTCACAGGCGGTGTTATTCATCCGGTTATAGGTGAAGTCTCTAAGATTCTCAGAGACCAGCTGTATCGTACGTAACAATATGCCGTAGGCGTAAGGGCTATGCACTTTGGTGAGAAACGCCTCAAAACCATGGGCCATCGTATCGAAACCGGTCCAGGCAGTAATATTTCTGGGCATCAGCCGGACGAGGAGTGGGTCGATAATAGCCGTGGTGGCCCCGGCTTTGGGCGCGATAATCAACTGCTTGGCCCTGGCTTTGGTATTGGTAATAGCCGCGATGGGGCTGACCTCGGCCCCCGTACCGGACGTGGTATTAACAATGATTTGCGGTATGGTACACGGCTTATATTTTTTAAACTCATCCATCCAAGGCGGGTCGATAAAGGCAGCAAAGTCCAAGATATCCCGGCCATCATTGGCGGCGACAACCCGGACGCCTTTACCACAATCGTGAGAACTGCCACCGCCAATAGAGACCACGCCGTCACATTCGCCATCTTTCAGGACTTTATAGGCTTCCATCACCTGGTAGTCCTTGGGATTGGAGGTGACCTTGTCATAGATTTCGGTGGCCACGCCGTTATGATTTAAAATCTGTTTAATCTCGTCAACAATTCCGGTCCCCTTCAAACCCGAGGTCACTATCAGGGCCTTTTTAATACCGGCATCCTGGCACTCGTCGGCAACCGTTTCGTGAGCACCCCACCCCACCGCTATACGCGGGATAATGTTGGTATACATGATAGGAAACTCAAAAATATCTTTATTTATCATGTATCGCCTCCTTCTTACAGTATAAGACCGCAGTAATCTCAAGAGATTTGCAGCAGGATTTTGATGTTGTCATCCTTTTCGGCAAGCAGTCGCTCAAAGCCCATAGTCACGGCATCCTTAAAGGGTACCGTCGCCGAAATTAAACGTCCGGGGTCAAGCCGCCCGTCCGCCAGCAGGGCAATAGCCGTCTTTGCCTCATCGATATAAATGGAGCTGCCTACCAGGTTCCTCTCGCTGAAGGTCATACTGCTGAAGTCGAACGAGCCGGGTCTTTCAAAGACGCCGACGATAACCGCCGTGCCACCTCGCCTGGCCAGCCGCACGGCCAACTGAGGAGTGTCCGGCTGGCCGACACACTCAATAGCGACATCAGCGCCCAAGCCGCCGGTCAAATCCCCAAGCCGGGCAACGGGGTCTCCGTCGCCAAGATAGATAACCGCCGTAGCGCCCATAGCCGAGGCCATTCTACCCCTGCCCTTATGCTTGGCCACGACATAAATGGCGGCGGCCCCGGCTACTCGGGCGGCCAACAGAGAGCAAAGACCGATGGTGCCATCGCCCACGATAGCCACCGTATCCCCGGGGCGGACTTCACCCTGGCGAACTGCGTGGAGGGACACCGCCAGCGGCTCCACCAAGGTGCCGACCTCGTCAGAGACCGAGTCGGGAAGCCGGTAGAAGGAATAGTCTGGCGCCACGAGATATTCCGCCATACAGCCATCCTTAGTGAGGCCGGTAAAGTCCGAGTTCAAGCAGAGGTTGTACAGGCCTCGCCGGCAGTAATAGCACTGGCCGCAGCACCAGTAGCCCAGCCCGGTCACCCGGTCACCGACCTTAAACTCCGTCACCCCTTCGCCCACCGCCACCACCCGACTGGCAAACTCGTGCCCCAGTGTTACCGGTGCTTTATCGGGGGGAATCATACAGGGGCCGGCGGCGTATTCCTTCAAATCCGTGCCGCAGATACCGACCAGGTTAATCAGCGCTTTCACCTGCCCCGGCCTGGGAGACGGCTCCGGAACATCTTCATAGCGGAGGTCTTTTCTTCCATACCACTTAAGTGCTTTCATTTTTCACACTCCCGGCTAGCCCCACTCCGGCAGCTTCATCTCTATGGGCAGACTCATCATATATTCTTCATCTTCTTTGTCCAGGCGCCTCCAGGCCCAGGTCTCATCGGCTCCCCAAGGCTCGTGATAACGGCCCATGAATTCCCTTTTGAACACGTCACCCAGTACCTCTTTAGTCAGCTTGAGCATTAAGGCATACTCGGCTACCCGACGTGACATGCTGAACAACCATCTGAGGGAGTCACGGTTATTCTTAACCGTATAAGGCCCACCCTCGGGCACCGGCCGCCAGGACGGATTGCGGAAAAGCCATGCCCCATGAACCATGGAGACCGGCATCGTCTCCAGAAATCTTACCGTTATATTCAGGTCATTAAGACACGTCTCCACTCCAGAACCGGGGCCATCATCGGCACAGGTCAGGACGCCCACGGGGAGTCTGTTATTGTGCTGGAGCCAGTGCTCCCCGAACAACATCTCTCTCCCTCTTGATATCGCTTCCCACATTAGCCGGAACCGGCTGTTATAGGTGCCCAGTGAGGTGGGAGCGCCAATAATCAGGCCGTCAGCTTTTTGTATCTCCGGGCCCAGCTCTTGATGGTAGTCTTTAATAGGGCAAGGCTGGCAAGGGAGAAGCCCTCCTTCCCAGTTTCTCCCCCCACCCAGCGTACATGGGCGACGGTTACAATTGATGCAGGGTTTTAGATCTTTATCGGCAAGTTCGATGAACTTCGTCTCATAATCAGCCACATCACTGACCCTCCGGCCAAATTTTTCTACCACCTTAAGAGCATACTGGCACATCCAGGCTATATCACTGTTTAATCTGTTAGAGCAAGAGAGCGCTAATATCTTTATCTTTAGCTTTTCCATTTTTCCACCTCTCTAACATTGCTAAAAACTCACCAGCCCACCACACTATCCCCGGAAGGTAGCTGGTGTCAGGTTCATCAAGTATTCCTCGTCCTCACTGTCTAGGTTAAACCATGCCCAGGAGTCATCGCCGTGTGGTGGCGCATAGTACCGGGCGAACTCCTCGGTATAACGCTGGCCTAGCTGCTGCTTGGCCAGACCAATCATAACGGCCATCTCAGCTACTCTTCGCCCGACACAGACTGCCTGCCACTGCCCGTACTTGTCATTCTTAACGCCGATTGTTTTACCGTCGTCCTCGCCGGCTAAAGGGCCGTATGGCAGCCCGGCTATACTGACAGCGCCAAGCCCGGCAGCGACGGGAATCATCTCCAGGAATCTTATTACGTTGTTCATCTGCTGAAGGAGGCTCTCCTGGCCGGCCAGGTTCATAGTGGCGGTACAGACCGCACCAGCCGGCTTATTGGTGAAATAGCCTTTCCAGATTCCCGCCCTCAGACGTTCCATGACAATCATGAACTGGCTGGTGCAGGTGCCATTATATACCGGGCAACCGAAAATAAAACCGTCAGCCTCGGCTACTCTGGGCATTACCTTTATCGCTAAATAGTCTTCCGTTATCGGGCAGCCGAAATCATGACTTAAATAACCCCCCTCCCCAAGACGTGGGCGACAGGGGTAATCAGGACACTCCCAGCACATCTCCACCTTTTTCTGTGCCAGGTCAATGAATTCCGTCTCAACATGGGCTACATCACTGACCTTCCGACCAAATTTCTCCGCCGCTTTAAGCGCGCACTCCACCATCCAGGCGGTATTCCTGCCTTTGCGATGGGCCAGAGATAGGCCCAGCAACCTGACTTTCGCTTTTTCCATACCTTTCTTGCCACTCCTTCCTTAACGAAAACTGCCCAATCTTAAAAATATCTCAATATAATATATATCAAGCAACCACATGTTACAAGGACGCTGGCTTATACCCGCTTAAGATAATCGGTTTGAGATAACACTACTTATGGCCATCAGGCTTGACTTCCTCATGGTAAAGAGGAGATAATGATGACCAGTGCCCGCCCGTCACGGCGATATAGACAGAATGGACAAGCCGATTCGGGTAATACCCGCTATTCTTACCGACGACCCGGCTGCTCTGGAGACCATGGCACGCCAGACAGAGGGCTTTACCGACTACGCACAGTTCGACATCATGGACGGCCGGTTCGTACCTTCAATCAGCGTAACCCTCGAGCACATTGCCGCCCTGTCGATAAAGTTCGACTGGGAAGCCCACCTCATGGTGAAGAGTCCAGAAAGCCAACTGGAAGGCTTCCAGAAAGCCGGGGCCCAGAAGGTGGTCTTCCACTACGAAGCCACCCCTTCACCACAGGAAGTTATCTCCCAAGCCAAAGGACTCGGTCTGAAAGTCGGGCTAGCTGTTAATCCGGAAACGCCGGTGGCCGATTTCTTCCCCCTAACTAACGAGGTGGACAGCGTGCTTTTGCTAACGGTTAATCCGGGGTTTTATGGCAGCCCCTTCATACCGGAAGTCCTGGAAAAGGCAACCGAACTCCGCCGCAGCCATCCACAGATGCAAATAGACATTGATGGCGGCATAAAAGAGAGCAACATTGCCCATGTTGCCCGCTTCGGAGTGGATGCCATCTGCGTGGGTAGCGCCATATTCCGGCAGCCACAACCCGGTGAGAGCTATCGCCGGCTCCTTAACCTGGCCCGCGAGGGTGCCCAGCAACGATATCAGTAGGCACAGTACTGCTACTAAGCGCTCTGTCTGGTTAACTTGACTTTTTAGCCGACGGAAGCAATAATGGTTAACGGTCGCGGCTCCACAGAATTATTCTGCCCAGGTCGTTGCCCTATTCCCCGACAACGCAGGACTCAAGCGAGTTAAGGAAACGGCCAGCCGAGACAAGGGGTGTTAAATTATTCCCGAGTAGCTCAGTGGTAGAGCGGGCGGCTGTTAACCGCTTGGCCGTAGGTTCGAATCCTACCTCGGGAGCCAACCAAGTTCTCACTAGACTGCTTAACAATTCGTATTCGGTTAGCTTTGGAAATTTGCTTAACTTTTCTCACCGCTCTACCCTCCTTTTCGGTTTTCTTTTCCTCTTGTAGTTTAAATCTAAAACTACCCAATCACGACCTATCTTTTTGGCTTGAATCAGTCCTTTTTGGGCTAATAACTTAACATGATCTTGAGATAGCCCTAATATCTCGGCTGCTTCTCTTTTGAGTACAACGTAGTTGCGACATTAAAATAGAGTTGGTAGTAAGAAGGTGCCAAAGCTACCTAGAGTCCAAGCATACGGTCTACGGTGATGAAAAGCCCCATTGGTAGTCCCCAGTACAGCAACGCACAAATAACCGACAATACCGTCACCCTAACCGATAGTTGACCAGAGAACTTGGCTTTCCTTAATGCGAGGATACCAAGTAAGAGGAATATAAGGCTAGTAAGAAGGCCAGGTGAATATTCCAAGAATATCACAGAAAATACAAGATGATTAGCGAAGTTCAACAATCCCCAAATAATAATACCAAGCCCCAAAGGTAGGAACCTGTCCTTATCTATTCGGTAAATAACGTAGCCCAACACCAAGAAGAAAGCGAAGTAGGCGTTATGCATTAGCCATTTTATTACGGTATAGTTTGGGATTCCCCAACGCTGCTCTGCCCAAGCTGGAAAACCGAAGAGCCACTCTTCAAGCACATGTAGGGTTACATATACGAGCAATGTTCCAAGAACAAGATATTCTAATCTGATACTTCTCATATCAACTACTTGGCAATGTTAAGTGTTCAGTTAGCTGCTGTCAATGCTGTGGAGGAAGAGGGTACTCTCGGCCATAAGGCAAGTGAGCGGGGATTGGATTCGAAGAGGGACTGAGGGGCGGGAGTATTGACGACCGATATATATACGAGTAAACTGATTTTTTCTATACCACAAGACAAGTCACAGTTCTGGACACACCATCGATTGTGTGTAATTCACTAGTGATTGTGTCACCAATTTCCGTTATATTGTCTGCTTCTATGACGGCAATAACATCATAAGGTCCAGCCACTGAATCGGCCGATTTTATCCCTTTTAACCGCTGGATGGCTGATACGACCTCCCTGTTCTTACCAACTACTGTTTCAATAAGTATGAAAGCTTTGGTTGCCATTGATTGCATCTACCTCCACGCTTTTATTAAAAGGACACTAGCTACCTTAATCCGGTTAGATGTTCTAGGGCTCTTGTTATTTCAGTCTATCCTTTCCTCCACTAGATAGACACTATCACCTTCAAAGGCGAGGTAGTGGAAACTATTAGAGGAGTCAAAGCTAATCTTGCCTCCACTTGGGGTAACAATAATATCGTATTGTTTGCCCTCCGTTCCATCTATAACCACGAACTGCTTATTGACGGCTTCAGCAATATAAGCCACCCGCTGGCTATCAGGGCTGAAGATAATAGTGCCTTCCATGATAGCTTCATAGTGCTTCCTCTCCTCCCCATCTACAACCACAAATTGCTCATTCCCTACCATAGCGATATAAGCCACCCGCTGGCTATCAGGGGAGAAGATAAGGGAATTAATATTGGTGTACTTCTCGCCCTCCATCCCATCCACAACCACAAACTGTATCAAGCCTGATGTAGCAGTATAAGCTATAAGTTGACTGTCAGAACTGAAGATAAGACCGTTAACAGCGTCATACTCCTTCAACTCCGTCCCATCCACAACTGCAAGCTGCTTTCCACCCTGAATAGCAACATAAGCCACTCGCTGGCTATCAGGGCTGAAGATGATACTGTCTGGAATAATGCCATGATATCTCTTCCCTTCATCCCCATCCACGACCGTTAACAGATTTCGGTCTTCTTTGGCCACATAGGCCACCCTTTGGCTATTGGGGCTGAAGGTAAGACTGCCTGGCATAATGTCATCGTAGCGTCGTGCTTTTTCCCTATCCACCACCACGAACCACTGCCCACGATTTAGGGCGACAACAGCCACTCTTTGGCTGTTGTCGCTGAAGATAAGACTACCTGGCTTTATGCCATCATAAATATTTTGGCCAGTTGTTTTTTCACGCCACTCTATTCCATCTACGACCACTGTTTCTCCAGATTCGGCTCCTTTTTCCCATGCAGCAGCGTAGGCGACATGTTGACTATCAGCACTGAAAGTTAGGCTATCTTCCACTATGGCGTCATATTTCTCGCCCTCTATCCCGTCTACAACTACCAATCGCTTATAAACATTTGCCCACCCCCCTAGAAACTCTTTAGCCACATAAGCTAATCGTTGGCTGTCGGGGCTAAAAATGATACTGGCTTCGTTAACGGCGGAATATCTTTTACCCTCAATGCCATCAAAAACGACAAGCCAATCATCGCTTACCCGAGCTATATAAGCCACTTGCTGGCTGTCAGGGCTGAAGGTCATGCTACTAGGTACGACGCCATCGTATGGTTGTCCCTTTTTACCATCCACAACCACAAACTGCTTCGTATCTTTCTGAGCCACGTAAGCTGCCCTTCTGTTATCGGGACTTATTGTAAGAGACTCCGGTATCCACGAGGAAACATCAATCTCAACAATCAGCCTCTCGGATTCTATCCTCTCCGGTGTGGGTCTCGGTTCAGGTGGGGGTTTGGGTATTGGGGTTGGACTTGGCACGGGTGCTGGCACAGGAGTAGGTGGTTCTGTTTCAGGTGGAGTCGGAGTTTGTTCAGATTGCTGTTTACATCCCCCTGCTATTGCCAACAGGACTAACATGATTACAGCGTAGAGAGCGATTATCTTTCTCATTTTTGACATATCCTTATTATTAAGTACCTTAAATTCATAGTGCGAAATTAAAGGGCACCAGCTACCGCAATCTATTTAGCGGTTACCAGTGCCCCTCATCTACGCCGCTCCTTCCCCCGAACCCACCACTAGCTATTCAGTCTTTAAGCTCATATATGAGCATTTTAGTTTAATACCATACTAGGGTATTGTCAATACTCAGAAATTTTCAGATTTATAGTGTTGGGAACGGGTTCAACCACCCCCTATTTCATTGCTGGATTCTGATTAAGCCCTTCGTATTTCAGCCTTTTTAGAAGGACTTCAAGAAAAATTTTATTGGGTTGTGTGTGGGGCGATGAGGTTAAACCCTTATTTCAGATTCAATCTAGATTAATTCTCTCCCCTTAAACAAAAGATGGTAGGAAAAGATATTATAGGAGACTTGACACTACGATTATAAGAGGTAGAATCTCTTTATAACAAAAGGCAAGTTGATTTACAAAATATAAGACGTATTTCGGGAAGCGTTGAATTACTACCTTTATGTGGTCACTTGGGTAGTGAGGAGCTAATAGTGAAACCGACCCTAGAGGTCGGTTTTTCTATTTCTCATATGTACGTAAGAATAGAATATTAGGCCTTGAGGAGATAATAGCATGTTAGCAGGTACTTGCCTGAATTGTAAAAGTAAATACTGGGGATGGGCATTGAGTGAGGAACGAAATCAAACTTGCCCAGAATGTGGTTCACTTATCGAAGTTGTGGGATACGGCAAAACTGATACCCAAGATAATATGCTTGAAGAGCGAAGTTTAGTGGAAGAAAGGTCTTTAGCAGATAATCAAAAGAAATCCGTAGGTAAAGCGTTAGGAAAGTTGGGGGAACTATATCATGACTGGACAAGACGATTGCAGAAATAATTTTGTTGAATCACAGCAAGAGGAACAGAAAGAAAAGATACTTGTTGCAGTGCGGTGTCATAAGCATACTGATGAAGAAGAACTTTCATCGGAGTATGATAGGGATAGACCATTCGAGACACCTCGGAGGTGGTACATCTACTAGTTACACTTAAAAATCTTCGGAGGATTGACGGGCTAACTCAACGGTGCCCTATAAAATTTCAAGTATCCTGAAAAATTTCTACAGGCACTAAAACAGTCAAACAACCTTTTTATCCTGCTTAAGACCGCCTCTTTTTGAAATAAAAAAGCATCAGTCTCAGAAACCTCTTGTCAAATATGATCCCGATAACATATACTACCCCACATGCAGGGGGTGGGAATTATGGCAAGTCAGATGACTGAAGAGCAAATCTACGAAGAGGCAAAAATCAGAGTTAAGAGGAGAAGGGGTTTCTGGAATCACTTCGTTGCTTGGGCAGTCGTAAACATCATATTAATAGTTATTTGGGCTCTGACCTATGAGCATAGCGAGGATCTCTGGTTTCTCTGGCCACTTTGCCTATGGGGTGCTTTTGTCTTACTCCATGGCTTGCGCGTCTTTGTACTCGAGCGAAAATCAGATAGAGGCGCGATAGCACAAGAGATGGAGAGGATAAGACGGGAACAAGGATGACATCATCGTCCCACATTTCCTATCATTTACGCTAACCTAGGCTCACCCCCGATAACCCAGCGGTGCCTTATAGAACTTCAAGATGCCCTGAAACCTCACTGACTTAGTTCAATATGTTTCAAACATATACGTATAGTAATCTATAACGTTTCTATTACCTTCTTCTTACCCCCATTCAAACCATCATGCTGTATTATGGGGCAACAGTTAGGTGACAGCTGTACCTGGATGGCTATCGATCAAACGGAAGCGAGACCACAGCAGCCCTGCTTCCATAGGAGGGAGAGAAGATGATAGACAGTGCTGGTATATTGCACTGTGACTCATGTCAAATATGCATAGGTAAAAACCATATGGAAAGTGACGAATACTTCGTTGGAAGCAAAGTAATTTGTGGTTCTTGCCACAGAGACTTAAAGAATACAGGCTATTTGTGGCTCGACTCTCTAGATGTCGATTCATTCAGAGCGGACAGGCGACAAAGAATGCTCTGCGAATCAGGGGAAGTGAAAATGGTGATTCGAAGTCTCTCTTGAGTGTCTTCCTCTTTATAGTTGTTCTCGATATTATTATCTCCTAATATCATCCACTTTCAGTTAGTGGCGCCTTATAAAACTTCAAGCTGTCCTGAAAAGTAACCGACCTCGTGTACCTCTGTACCATCTCCAAGCTCTCCCACCTGCCCAAGTCCTTGATGGTCATGGTATCTACTCCTGCTTTACGCAATAGACAGGCAAAGGTTCTACGGAAGGTATGAGCATTACAGGGCATGCCAGTGTTCTTTTCTAGCCGTCTTAGCATCGAGACAACACCCCATTCGTTTAATCCCCAGATGTTACCGTTAGATTCATATTGCGCAAGCCATTCTTTCAAATATCGCCCTGATAGCTCACCAAATGGAGAATAAGCCTCTTTTCTGCCCTTGCCCATGACTTTTATCGTGTGAGCCTCCCAATCTATATCGTAGGGCTTTATATTGGCTAATTCAGATAGTCTCAAACCGCTCTCAGTGAATAGGGCGATAATAGCCTTATCCCGAAGGTTCGGGCAGGTATCAATAAGCCTCTTAACTTGTTCTGAACTAAGACTGGGCAGGATTAGCTGTGGTCTCTTTGGAGCATCAACCCACAACACGGATTGTCTTCAGGTCTGAATTTAAACCCCGAGCTAGGACTATAGAGCCAGTTGTAGAACGCTCTCAAGCATTTGAAATAGTCGTATTTACCACCCAGGGAATAGGATAGTGAACTGAGGTAAGCATTTATCTTCTTTGTGGTTGGTCCAAGACCCAAACTGGGCAGAGCCCTACGCAGAGTCTTCCTATAGTCCCACAGCGTATTAGGTGATATGCCCTCTCTCCGAGATTTGAGAAATGCCTCTAGGACAGTGTCACAATCCTTGTCTCTGGTCAACTCTAATAATAAATGAAGTAATTTCTTAGATGGTGGACGTTTACCACTTTTAACTTGTGAAATGTAAGACTTGCTCAAATTGCTTAACTCTGCTATCTTTGAAACAGTCAACTTGCTAAGCATTATGAGTGTATGCGGGCGGCTGTTAACCGCTTGGTCGTAGGTTCGAATCCTACCTCGGGAGCCATTTAGGGTTCCCTTACGCTAAAATTCCTCTAACCTTAAAAAGAGCAGGCTACAATTGCCGAGTAAAAATAATACAAATTACCGGTGGTATGCCCTTACCCTCTCCGCATCGATTTTTGCCTTTGCCGCCATGATGCCCGAGATGTGCATGTCGGTGCTATTTGAGGAGATATCCCAGGAGCTTAACCTAAGCCTTGTCCAGCTGGGCACTATCTGGGGTATCGTTCCTCTGGGCAGTACCGTTTTTCTTCTGGCCAGTGGCGCCATAGGTGACCGGTTCGGCGTCAAGCGTACGGTAACCATAGCCTGCTTGCTGGCCGGCATAGCCGGTGCCTCTAGAGGTCTTGCCACCAGTTTTACCAGCCTGCTGGTCACTTCATTCTTGTCTGGCCTCATGCCAGCGCTGATTTCTATCAGCCTGGCTAAAGCAACCCACATCTGGTTCCCCAACCGGCAACTTGGCTTCGTTAACGGCATTATTGTCACCGGTGGTGGCCTAGGTACGGTCGTCGGCTCAATGATAAGTGCCACCTTCCTATCACCGTTGCTTGGTGGCTGGAGACACGTCCTGTTTCTTTATGGAGCAATTGCTATAGTCCTCAGTATCATATGGTTCCTGACGATAAAAGAAACTCGACACGAACCGACGACCGTTACTGAAAACACGGTTCCAATAGGGAAGGCGATGCTTGAGTTGTTTCGCATCAAGGCCCTCTGGTTGCTCAGCTTAAGCTACGCTTTCTACATGGGCGCTTTAGTGTCAATAGCCGGCTACCTGCCTCTCTACTTAAAGAGACTGGGCTGGTCGGGATTTAGTGCCGATGGCGCGCTGAGTGCCCTCAACCTGGCGGCAACAGTAGGCGGTATCCCTTTGACCCTGCTTTCCGACCGGATCGGTAGAAGGAAAACTATCTTGATGACCGCCATGGTAATATCTGTTATCGGGGCCAGTCTGTTACCGGTGGCCGTTAACACGTTTGTGTTTGTGTGGGTTATAGTAATCGCCATGGGGGCCTTTCGCTCGGCCTACCAGGCCCTCTCTACTACCGTATGCCTGGAATCGGAGTTCGCCGGTGCCGAATATACCGGAATAGCCACGGGATTCTTATTCACTATCAACCGCCTGGCTGCCTTTGCCTTCCCGCCCACGGGCAATTCGCTGGCCGAGATAAACATTGGCTTGCCATTTGTATATTGGGCAGCCCTTTTCGCTATCGGATTGCTGATCCTTACTAAAATGAAAGAAACCGGCTGGAAAGCAAGGAGCCGCCAATAGCCGACCAGTATTGCCTTTTCATACAAGGCCGGCTAAAATCCCGGAGGGAACAGCCGTGCTAACGAGACATCACCGGAAGCACTAATACCATGTATCCACTGGTTGATACCCATGCCCATCTGGACGAAATCGACGACCTCGACCGGGCAGTAAGCGAGGCCAGGTCGGCCGGCGTGGTTGCTATAGTGGCCGTTGGCGCTGATTATGAGTCGAATAACAAAGTCCTGGAGATTGCCCAGGCCCACCAGGGTTTTGTCTACCCGGCACTGGGACTGCATCCCTGGAACCTGAAGCCCGCCGAGATAGAGCGCAATCTGGAGTTTATCGAAGCTCATCTCGACAAAGCAGTAGCCATCGGGGAAATAGGGCTGGACTATCACAAGCGAGTCAGGGCAGTAGCCGAAAAGAATACCCAGCAGTCGGTGCTAAGGCAGCTTCTGGCCTTGGCCCGGAAATACAACAAATCGGCGTCAATCCACTCCCGCTATGCCTGGCGAGACGCTTTAGACCTTGTTCAGGAATTCCGACTGGAAAAAGCGGTATTCCACTGGTTCACCGGGCCATCGAGCGTACTGCGGGACATCACAAGTCAGGGCTACTTCATCTCGGCAACCCCGGCCGTTGAATACCACGAGGAGCACCGGCGGGCAGTAAAGGAGATACCCCTGGAGAGATTGCTCCTGGAAACGGACTCGCCAGTGGTCTACGGAAGAGGCCGCGATTTCGAGTTCGAAGCCAGGCCAGCGGCCGTTTTAAGGGCCCTCAAGGGCACGGCCATTTTACGAGACGCCAGCGAAAAGCAAATCGCCGGGGCCACCACCGAAAATGCCCTAAAGCTTTTCAACCTTGCCCCGCCGGTAGCCTGAGACTGGCCCCTAACGCCTGACAACCAGCTTTTTTATAGACTGGTCAAGACCTTCCAGCGTCAGCTCGAACATGGGGAATAGCCGTCCAATGGCCATCACCGTAGCATGATTCCAGTAATATTCCTTGGTCGGGTTGAGCCAGATGGCGTGGTTGAAATGCTCGCCGATGCGCTTCAGCCAGACAATGCCCGGCGTCTCGTTCGGCTCGTAATAGGAGATGGAACCGTAGCGGTGGGTAAGCTCGGTTGTCCCAATACGGGCATCACCGACCAGAACCACTTTATAGTCCGGCTCCAAGGTCTGTAGGATATGCGCCGTACCGACGGTGTCACTCCGCTCAATATCCTTATAGAGATAATCGTAGACACAGTTATGAAAATAATAATACTGAAAGTCCTTGAAATGGCTGGCCGAATGGGCCGCCGAGAAGAGACGGTTGCACAACTGGGCGTAAGGCTCCATCGACCCGCCGACGTCCATTAACAGCAGGAGCTTAACGGCATTCTGCCGGCTGCGCCGCCAGATAAGCTCAATATCACCGGCATTCCTGGCCGTAGCGTCTATGGTCTCCTCCAGGGCCAGCTCATCAAGAGGACCGACCCGTCTCAGCTGCCTCAGGTCCTTCAGCGCCAGCTTTATCTGGCGCACATCAAGCGTTATGTCATGGCGGTAATTGCGGAACCTCCTCTCCTGGGCGATTTTGATGGCCCGTCCTCCGCCACCCTCGCCGCCGATGCGGATACCGGCCGGATTGTAACCGGAATGGCCGAAGGGAGAAGTGCCGCCCCGTCCAATCCAGTAACCACCGCCGTCATGCTGCTCGGTCTGCTCCCGCAGCCGCTTCTCGAACTCCTGAAGTAGCTCGTCAAGGTCCAGGCTGTCCAGCAGCGCCTGCATTTCCTGGCTGACCGCCATCCGGTTGAGGGGGTCTTTCAGCCAGTCAAGAATCTGCTCCCGAATTTCCGGTGGCGGCTCAATCCCTTTAAAATACTCCTGGAAGGCAACGTCGTACTGGTCGTAATAGGCCTCGCTTTTGACCAAGATAGCCCGCGCCATATAGTAGAAATCATCAAGGTCGCCGACACAACCGCTGGCCAGCGCTTCCATGAGCGTCATCCACTCGGTGACCGAGACCGGCACCTTTCGCCTCTTAAGCAGATAAAAGAAATAAGTGAACATGGCTAATCACGCCACCGCATACCGTAGGTGTTCATCCGGCGGTTCATGACATGCTCCATAAAATAGGCGTAGTCAGTCTCCTTCTTGATTAGGGCACCCACGAATGGGATTTCTTTGGCAATGCGCTCGTGAGGGATACCACCGACGATAAGGGCGTATATCCAGTCTATCAGCTCGGCAGTCGACGGTTTCTTGCGGAAATCGTCAATATCCCGCAGCGTATAGAAGGTCTTCAGCGCCGCGCCGAGCAGCTTCTCCTGAATATCGGGGAAGTGGACCTTGATAATCCGCTCCATTATCTCCGGGGTGGGGAACTCAATATAATGGAAAACACAGCGCCTCAAGAAAGCATCGGGGAGTTCCTTCTCGGCGTTACTGGTTATGATAACGATGGGGCGTTTAACCGTATTAATAGTCTCCCTGGTCTCTGGTATGTAAAAAGACATCTCGTCCAGCTCGTTAAGCAGGTCATTGGGAAACTCCAGGTCGGCCTTATCTATCTCGTCAATGAGCAGCACCACCTGCTCCGGGGAGGTGAAGGACTCGCCGAGCTTGCCCAGTTTTATGTAATGTTTGATATCGGAGACATCCCGGTCGCCAAAACGGCTGTCGTTGAGCCGCTGCACAGTATCGTACACGTACAGGCCCTCCTGGGCCTTGGTGGTGGACTTTATGTTCCAGACAATCATCTGCTTACCCAGCGCCCGGGCAATACTGCTGGCCAGCATCGTCTTACCGGTCCCCGGCTCGCCCCTTACCAGCAACGGCCGCTCAAGAGCGATGGCCACGTTTACCGTTCTCATTAACTCCTCAGAGGCCACGTAATCTGGTGAACCCTGAAACCGGTCAAAATCATGGTTACTCACTGGCAAAATCTCCTTTTCCGCATCTCATTAACCCGAAGTCAGTTTTATTATAAATTCTAACACAGGTGCGCCCACCTCTCCAAATCGGGCAGTCACTCTCAGGCGCACGCCCCCTCCATGCCCGCCGCTGATTAACACTCACCGAAGCAGACCTGCTATAATACGGCGTGTAGAATCGGATGAAACCAGCAAACCATACCGGGCCGAGCCCCGCTAACACCTGGAAAGACCTGTTCACACCGGATACTGTCGCCGTTATTGGCGCGTCCAACGTCGCCGGGTCATGGGGCGTCGGCATAATGAAGCGTCTTCTCACCGCCAAGAACCGACGCGTTTATCCCGTTAATCCGGCCGCTACCGAAGTCCTAGGCATGGCAGCTTTCGGCAGCGTGCTTGACATACCGGAGCCGATAGACCTGGCGGTCATTGTCGTTTCAGCACCACGGGTGCCGTCGCTGCTTCGGGAGTGTGTCCAGAAAGGTATAAGAACCGCCATCATCATCTCCGGCGGCTTTTCGGAAACCGGCGCGCCGGGCGGCAAACTGGAGACCGAGCTGGTTGAAATCGCCCGGCAGGGCAACCTACGCTTTGTCGGGCCCAACACCATGGGGCACCTGGACACCGGTTCGCAGCTGTCCACCATGCCCTGGACGGCAATACCCAAACCCGGGCCGGTAGCGCTCATAGTCCAGAGCGGCAATATGGGGCACCGAATATTGTACAACGGCCGAGGCGCCGGTATTGGCTTCAGCAAGTTTGTCTGCACCGGCAACGAAGCCGACCTTCATCTGGAGGACTGTCTTGAGTACCTGGCCCGGGACGACGACACCAAGATAATAACCGCCTACATTGAAGGCCTGCGAGAGGGAAGACGTTTCCTCCAGCTGGCCAGAGAGACTACCGTTCGTAAACCAATTATAGTAATTAAGTCAGGCGGTACCGAGGTGGCCGCCCGGGCGGCTAAATCTCATACCGGAGCCATCGCCGGTTCAAACGAGATCTATACCGCGGCTTTTCGGCAGTCCGGAGTAATAAGGGTGGACGATGACGACGAACTAACTGACGTGGCCAGTGCCCTCATCAATCAGCCCTTACCCCGCAACAACCAGATAGGCATACTGAGTATCGGCGG
>DUEU01000042.1 GCA_011191985.1 Dehalococcoidia bacterium | reverse complement strand
TGGCCAGCGGGGCCTACGCCCAGGCCCTGGAGCTTGACCCGGCTAATGTTATTGCCGATAAGAATCTGCGCCGTTTGACCCAATTAAAAGACACCGAGGTGCGTGCCCCACGAGAATCGCGGCACGCTGGCCCGCAGCACTTTATCGAGGAGATAGGCAAGGCCGGCGTCGTTGACCTCAGTCAACTGGCGTCACCGGAGGTGATGGTCAGGATGGTGGCCGGTGACGCCGTTTTCCTCCGCGTGGATGAACCGGTCCTGGTGGTGGAGAGCGGTCACGGGGAGTACCTGGGGCAGGTCGGCCCGAAGAATGCACAGCGTCTTATCAAGCTGATGGCGGGAGGCAACCAGTACAGCGCCGCCGTGGTCAACGTCGCTGAAGACCGTTTGATCATAATCATCAGGGAGGAGTATCAGCACCCCAGTCAGGCGGGGCTGCTTTCCTTTCCTCCCCGTGGGCTGGAGAAACTTCAGCCTTATTTCAGCGAGAAGGCGCTCCGGGACGAGCTGGAGGAAGAGGAGGGGGAACCACGTGAAATTTACGGCGTTAGTGACGACGAGTAGGGGGGCTGTAATATGGTCTTAGGTGTAACCAAGCCGGTTAAAATCGAAGAGGAGATGCGGACATCCTATCTCGATTACGCGATGAGTGTCATCGTTTCCCGCGCGCTGCCCGATGTCCGGGACGGTCTGAAGCCGGTACAGCGGCGCATTCTCTATGCCATGGATGAGCTGGGCATAAGGTATGCCGGTCCCCATAAGAAGAGCGCCCGTATTGTCGGCGAGGTAATGGGTAAATACCATCCCCACGGCGACTCCCCGATTTACGAGGCGATGGTGCGCATGGCGCAGGACTTCTCCATGAGATATGTCCTGGTGGATGGGCAGGGCAATTTCGGTAGTATGGACAACGACCCGCCGGCGGCCATGCGCTATACCGAGGCGCGCCTGGCCCAGATCGCCGGGGAAATGCTGGTCGATATTGATAAGGATACCGTTGACTTTGTGCCCAACTTTGATGATAGCCTTCAAGAGCCATCGGTACTGCCGGCGCGCCTACCCAATCTGCTGGTCAATGGCAGCTCCGGGATTGCTGTGGGCATGACGACCAATGTACCGCCGCATAACTTAGGCGAGGTGTGTGATTCCCTTGTCTTTCTTATCGATAATCCTGAGGCGGCGGTTGACGAGCTTACCGGTTTCGTTAAAGGCCCCGATTTTCCCACTGGGGGTATCATCGTCGGCGGAGACGGCATCAAAAGTGCCTATGCTACCGGGCACGGCCGGATAATACTGCGCGCCAGGACCCAGGTAGTGGATGTGACCGGTGGCCGGCGTCAGATAGTGGTGACGGAGCTTCCCTACCAGACCAATAAGGCCGCCCTGGTGGAGAGAATTGCCGAACTGGTCAAGGACAGGCGGGTAAGCGGCATAAGTGAGCTGCGTGATGAGTCAGACCGCCAGGGGATGCGGGTGGTTATCGAGTTGCGGCGAGAGGCGCAGCCGGACAAGGTACTTAACAATCTTTATAAATACACCGCCATGCAATCGTCCTTCTTCATTAACATGGTGGCCCTGGTTGATGGCCAGCCTAGGGTTATCAGCCTTAAAGAAGTGCTCCAGTGTTACCTCGATTTCCGCAGCGAGGTTATCACCCGGCGCTCGCGGTTTGAACTGGAAGTAGCCCGGAAAAGGGCCCATATCCTGGAGGGGCTCAAGATTGCCCTGGACAATCTGGACGCGGTGATTGCCACTATCCGTAAGTCGGAAACCGCCGATGTTGCCCGCAGTAACTTGATGACCCGCTTTGAGCTGACACAGGCTCAGGCGCAGGCTATCCTTGATATGCAGCTACGCCGGCTGGCCAACCTGGAGCGGCGCAAGATACTGGAGGAATATGCTGAGGTGCTCAAAAACATCGCCTATCTGGAAGACCTTCTGGCTAATCCGCGGCGGATTATGGCGCTGATTAAGCAGGAAGTAACCGAACTGAAGTCCAAGTATGGTGACCCACGGCGGACTCAACTGAGCGCAGAAGGGGTGGTGGAGTTCCGGGAGGAAGACCTTATTCCGCACCAGCGGGTGGCGGTGACGCTGAGTAACCGGGGGTTTGTCAAGAGGGTGCCATCACGGAGCTACCGGACGCAGCACCGTGGCGGCCGGTGGATTATTGGCATGGTAACCAGGGAAGAAGATGCGGTGAGGCTGCTGGCCGTAGCCGATACCCATGACACTCTACTCTTCTTCACCGACCGGGGCCGGGTTTTTCGCATCAAGTGCCATGAACTCCCGGGCGATATCTCCCGTACCGCTAAAGGGATAGCGGTGGCCAATCTTTTCTCCATTGCCCAGGACGAACAGGTTACGGCCCTAGTGGTGGTGACTGACATCAGCCCGGATGTCTATTTGCTGGCGGTTACCAGCGGTGGCCGGATAAAAAAGACGGCGGTGGCTAACTTTGCTTCAATACGGAGTAACGGGCTGATTGCCATGGCGCTGTCGAAAGGTGATAAGTTGCTGGCTGTCTGCCAGGCTACCGACCAGGACGATGTCCTGCTGGTCACCCGGAAAGGGCAGGCAATCAGGTTCCCTGTTGCCAGCTTGAGAGCTACCTCCAGAACGGCGGGCGGGGTGCGCGGTATCCGTCTTCACCCTGATGACCGGCTGGTAAGTATGGATATTGCCGCCTCCGACACCTTTGTCCTGGCAGTCACCACCAATGGCTTCGGCAAGCTGTCACCCATTAGAGGCTACCCGCGACAGCACCGGGCTGGGGGTGGGGTGCGGACATTTAAGATTACCGAAAAAACGGGTGATGTTGCCGCCGCCAGGGTGGCCTCGCTATCACAGCAGGTCATGATAATATCGGCTGGCGGTATAATTATCCAGACTCCGGTCAAGGAAAAGGACCCGAGGCAGGGCATTACCGTACAGGGCCGGAGTGCCCAGGGTGTACGGCTGATGAGGCTCAGTGAGGGTGATGAAGTGGTCGCCATTGCCTGCTTTGATCGCGAGAAAGAGGTCAAGGGATAACAGACCGGCAAGGAGACCGGGGTAATCAGCTCCGGGCCTGTTTATTTTGGCAGTCCTTATGCCAGCGCTGGACCCCGCAGACGTTACAGTCCGCTCGACGACAGTCGTTGGTGAGCTCGCCGCCCGTAGCGCGGTGGTATTCCTGTTCCAAGAAGGCCACCGTCACACCGCTGTCAATGTGCCCCCAGGGTAAGACTTCGTCAAGTGAGCGCTCGCGGTGGGCATAGAAGCCGGGCTCCAGGTTGGTGTCCGTAAAGGCACTAAGCCAGTTCTCGTATCGGAAGCACTCGCCCCAGGCATCGAAGGTTGAGCCCAGTTTCCAGGCGCGGTGTATAACCCGGCCCAGCCGCCGGTCTCCCCGCGACATTACTGCTTCCAGCAGGCTCAGCCTGGGATCCGGCCAGGATGGCTTGACCCGCTTACGTTTCAGTCCTGCTTTCAGTATTTCGTGCTTGGCGGTCAGCTGTGCTTCACTGTCTTGGGGCACCCACTGGAATGGAGTGTGCGGCTTAGGGACAAAGGTGGACAGGCTGATTCTTATCTGGGGCTGCCGACGGCTGGTCCCGGCATCCAGCGTGCGGACTTTCTCCACCAGGTGGACGATGTCGTTGATATCATCGTTGGTTTCGGTGGGCAAGCCGAGCATGAAATACAGCTTGAGATTGGTCCAGCCACGGTCAAAAACGGCGGCGGCCGTTTCCAGCAGCACCTCTTCTGGGGTGACCTTGTTGATGACCCGTTGTAACCGCTGGCTGCCGGCCTCAGGGGCGAAGGTGAGCCCCGTCTTGCGGCGGGTGGGCAGGGAGTCCACCAGGGTCACTGAAGAGCGGTCGATGCGGAGGCTGGGCAGCGATATGGTGAGGTCCCGATAGTGTCGGGCAAGCTCGTCTATCAGCCGGTCGATGCCGGGGTAGTCGTTGGTGCACAGCGATACCAAGGATACTTCATTATAGCCACAGCCGCTAATCAGTTCCCCGACCGCCTCGATTACCTCCTGCCGGGGGCGCTCTCGTACCGGACGGTATATTGTCCCTGCCTGGCAGAAGCGGCAGCCGCGGCTGCAGCCCCGTTGTATCTCGATTGCCCCCCGGTCGTGGACTACCTCGATATAGGGGACTACCGGTCTGGTTACCGGCGGCGGTAGCTTGGTTACTATCCGGCGCGAAATCACCGGTCTGGCCTCTGGTGCGGTGGGCGTAACGCTCCTGATGAGACCGTCGGCATGGTATTCCACGTGGTACAGGCTGGGGACGTAGATACCGGATATGGCAGCCAACTCGCCGAGGCGGTCTTTCCGGGAGGCGGTCCTTCCCCGGCGTTTCCAGTCGCGGAGGCGGTCGAG
>DUEU01000041.1 GCA_011191985.1 Dehalococcoidia bacterium | reverse complement strand
CTAGAGGAAAAAGAAGCAACCAGTGGCGTTGATCTTGAACCACCACCGTCAGTCATCAACTTGCCACCAACACCAAGCCCAAAGAAAGGTAAAAGCTCTACTCGCCGCAAGAAAGCGTAGCAGAACCTTTTGTTAACAACGATTAGTAGTATCCGAGAACTGGCTGACTCTTTCAAATGACCTGCCAGTCCTTAGAAATACATGCGCCAAGTAAAATCCCGTCGTACTCACGAAATGAAGCCGGCCCTCTCTAACAAAAATTCTAAGCCTTCTTTAAGCAAATCCTAAGTGCACTATTATAAGCTAGTGGCATCATAGAGTTAGAGGCATGAAGAAGACTAACATATTAGAATGTCATAGTTTGGTAACTTTTCTAGGCTCCATTTTATGACTTTCACATCGTTGATTCGGTAGAATAGGTATGGTGAGTGTGGAAGAAGGGGAGACAGAATGACTGAGAAATCGAGGCAAGTCAGGAAGACAATCATGCCGGTAACCGGCATGACCTGTGCTAGCTGTGCCACTACTGTTAAGAAAGCACTTACGAAAGTAGAGGGGGTATCTCAAGCTAACGTCAATCTGGCCAGCGAAAAGGCCACCGTCGAATACGACCCGGCTAAAGCTGACCTGAAGACGCTGGCGAAGGCAATATCAAGTACCGGCTACGGTATTGCCGTGGAAAAGACAACTTTCAGGGTAGGGGGCATGACCTGCGCCTCGTGCGCGGCCTCTGTTGAAAAATCTTTGAGCCAAGTACCCGGGATCATTTCGGCAAATGTGAATTTGGCCAGCGAAAAAGCCACCGTGGAATACGTTAAGGGCGAAGCCGACATGGCCGACTTCAAACGGGCGGTGGAAGGAGCCGGCTATCATATCCTGGGTGAAGAAGAGACCGGTAGAAAGAAGATTACCTTCTCCGTGACCGGCATGACCTGTGCCTCCTGTGTTACTCACGTCGAGAAGGCGCTGAAAGAGCTGGACGGTGTCATCAAGGTAAATGTGAACCTGGCTACCGATAAAGCTACTGTGGAGTATGACGCGGCCAAACTGGGCATGGTTGATTTTCGCAAGGCGGTAGAAGGAGCTGGCTATGGCATCACTGAGGTAAGCTCGGAAGCAACCACTGAGACCGACGTCGTTACCGAGGCTCACCAGCGCGAGGCCAGGAATCTGCGCCGTAAACTAATCTTGGCCGGTGCCATCGGCGCCTACATGCTCCTCATTGCCGTCTCCGAATTTACCGGCGGTGCCTGGTTGCCCTCCTTCTTCGGCAATCGTTACCTGCTCTGGGCACTGGCGACGCCGGTGCAGTTCTGGGCCGGGTGGCAGTTCTACAGGGGCATGTGGGGTGCTTTAAAGCACAAAACGGCTAATATGAACACGCTCATCGCTGTGGGCACCTCGGCGGCGTATTTCTACAGCGTCGCCGCTATCCTCTTCCCCGGCTTCTTCGCTGCCGGCGGCCGTGAAGCCAGCGTTTACTTTGACACAGCGGCGATTATCATCGCCCTCATCCTGCTTGGTCGTTTCCTCGAAGCCAGGGCCAAGGGCCAGACTTCGGCCGCTATCAAAAAGCTGATGGGTATGCAGGCTAAAACCGCTCGAGTGGTGCGTAATGGCGAGGAGATTGACATACCGGTGATGGAGGTAGCCGTTGGTGATATCGTCATTGTGCGGCCGGGAGAGAAGGTGCCCGTAGACGGCATTATCAAGGAAGGCCATTCCAGCCTGGATGAGTCCATGATTACCGGGGAAAGCATCCCGGTAGAGAAGGGGGCCGGCGACGAGGTTATTGGCGCCACCATCAACAAAACCGGCAACTTTCGCTTCGAGGCAACCAAGGTAGGTAAGGATACCGCCCTGGCCCAGATAATCAAGCTGGTGGAGGAAGCCCAGGGGAGCAAGGCACCCATTCAGAGACTGGCCGACCTTATTTCTACCTATTTTGTGCCGGCGGTCATAGGTATTGCCGTCGTTACCTTTATTGTATGGTATTTCTTCGGGCCAGCGCCGGCACTGACCTTCGCCCTGCTCAATTTCGTGGCCGTCCTCATTATCGCCTGCCCCTGCGCCCTGGGGCTGGCCACGCCCACCGCCATCATGGTGGGCACGGGTAAAGGGGCCGAAAATGGCGTCCTTATCCGTAGCGGCGAAGCCCTGGAGACAGCGCACAAGATAAACGCAATCATCCTGGACAAGACCGGCACCCTGACCCAGGGGCAGCCGGTAGTAACGGATGTTATTGCTCTACCCGGTTTCAGAGAAGAAGAACTGCTCACGGTAGCCGCCTCGGCGGAACGCGGCTCGGAGCATCCGCTCGGCGAGGCCATCGTCAACGCCGCCCGCGAGAAAAATCTTAATCTGATTGATGTCACCGATTTTAACGCCGTCCCGGGACACGGTATTGAAGCCGGCGTGGACAGGCGGAAGGTGCTTTTGGGTAACCTGAAACTGATGCAAGACCACGGGTTCTCCCTGAACGGCCTGGAAGCGAGAGCTGCCGAACTCTCCGGCGAGGGAAAGACACCAATGTTCGTTGGCATTGACAGCAAGGCCGCCGGTATCATCGCGGTGGCCGATACCCTGAAACCTGACTCGAAAGAGACCGTTGCCGAGCTGCACCGCCTCGGACTGGAGGTGGTCATGATCACCGGCGATAACCGGCGCACTGCGGAGGCCATTGCCAGGCAAGTCGGCACCGACCGTGTCCTGGCTGAAGTGCTCCCCGAACATAAGGCCCAGGAGGTCAAACGGCTCCAGGAAGAGGGCAAAGCGGTCGCCATGGTAGGCGACGGCATCAACGACGCCCCGGCACTAGCACAGGCCGATGTCGGTATCGCCATCGGCACCGGCACTGACGTAGCCATGGAAGCCGCTGACATCACCCTGATGAGCGGCGACCTCAGGGGGGTAGTTACGGCCATTTCATTGAGTAAACGAACCATGAGAACCATCAAGCAGAACCTCTTCTGGTCTTTTGCCTACAATGTGTCCCTGATACCGATAGCGGCCGGGATACTGTATTTTGTCTTCGGGCAAGGTGGGGTGCCGGCAGGCTTACGGTTCTTCCTGGGTGACTACGGCTTCCTCAACCCGATGCTGGCGGCATTAGCCATGGCGGCAAGTTCGGTAACAGTGGTGTCTAACTCACTGCGGTTGAAAAGCTTCCGACCAATGAGTCCCGCTTACAGATGAGCTTAAGGGATTAAAATGGCTATCAGTGTAGCCGCTTCCATCCGCCCCACCAACTAAGCCGGCAGATTAGCCCCGCACAACCGGCTGAACTTATTTATCTTGTTAATCTCAGAATACAAAGGGATACAGCAGGTCTATAACTGGTTCAACTAAAACCACATGGTGCCATCGGCATCGAGGACCAGATCATTGAGTGTAGCCGCGCCGACTATCTCAGCTTCCGGGATGAAGTCTCCTCTTTCCAGGTGGAGCAACTGGGTGCTCTGTTCGCAAACCAGAAATTTGACGCCAGCCTGCGATGCCTGGTCCATTATTTCCTTGAGGGTGGGGAATTCTCCCTCTTTGACCGTTTCCGCCGTACCTTTCTTCACCACTGTGACCCCCAGTCCCAGGAAATATACGGTCGCGTCGATATCCATTGCCTTGGCGGTCATGCCGAGGACAAAGGGCGAGTATAGACGCTTGGGGGTATCAATACCACTGGTTTGAACGTAAAGGATGTGCTTTTTCTTGTCAGTCATTATAAAACTCCTACTTGATTTTCTGGATTAAAAATCTAAGACCTTCGCTGGTGTGCTCTATTTCCAGTATTTTCTGCCCGGCGCGTTTAGCCCATGCCTTGATATCAGGCTCCGCTGCCGGGTCATCGGCCAGAACTTCCAGTGTCTCGCCGATGGCGAGCCTATCCATTTCCTGTCTGGTCTTCAGTACCGGCATGGGACAGTATAAACCGATACAATCAAGCAGATGATGGTCTTGCTCTGAAGGCACTGTTTCCGCCAATTGTTCACTCTCCTGCTGCCGGGTTTTCGATTTCAGTAGGTGTAATTTTGTTATTAGCCATATTTTTACTCCGGCCCCGGCACTATATCGGTGACATTAGTCTTAAAAGGGCTCATTCAGCTCATTCACTGTCTTCTGACGCCCCCTGCCGAATATCAGACCCACAATGAGGGCATACTTTGTCTTCGCGGGGCAGAGGTTGGCGACACACCGGGCAATAGAATATGGTTAACTGGCAAGCGCGGCAATAGGGCAGATCCGCGGCTATTATCTCCTCGTCACAGAAGGGACAGAACAGTCTCTTCTTGGGTTCTGGCTCCGTCATGATTGCTTACCTCCTTCTTTCTGCTGCTTCTTCAGGTAGTCGTCTATCGCTTTGTTAAGAGCCTGGGCACCCAGGTTGGAGCAGTGAAACTTATTTTTAGGCAGCCCTTCCAGCTCATCAGCCACCAGCCGGGGGGTAATCTTCTTCGCTTCCTCCAGGGTCTTTCCTTTGGCCATCTCGCTGACCATGCTGGAAACGGCAATCGCCGCCCCACAGCCAAAGGTCTTGAATTTGACATCTTCCAGGCGGTTATCTTTGACCTTTATGTAAAAGGTCATCATGTCTCCGCATACCGGATTGCCCTCTTCCCCGATGCCATCCGGGTTTTCAATCTCCCCCACATTACGGGGATTCATGAAGTGGTCCATGACTTTTTCACTGTAGATTGGCATGTTACTTGCCTCCTTTAACAGTCTTGGTGAACTTGGCATACAGTGGCGACATCTGCCGCAGCCTATCAACAATCGGCGGCATCACCTCAAGAACGTAATCCACATCTTCCGGAGTGTTACCTATGCCCAGGGTCAATAGAATAGAGCCTTGAGCCAGTTCGTGAGGGAGGCCCATAGCGATAAGCACATGGGATGCTTTAAGTGCCCTTGAGGTGCAGGCCGAACCGCTGGAGACGGCGATTCCTTTGCTGTTTAATAGCATGAGCATGGCCTCGCCTTCGATGAACTCAACACAAAAGCTGGCGTGTCCGGGGAGGCGGTTCTGCGGATGACCGGTGACAACTACGTGCCCGACCTTCCGGGGCAGCTCCTTGAGCAGGCGGTCACGAAGTGGTGTTAATCGTTTTACCCGGCTTTCCATATCGGTCTTGGCCAGCTCGGCCGCTTTACCCAGCCCGACGATGGCTGGAACATTCTCGGTACCGGCCCGCCGTCCGCCTTCCTGAATGCCACCGTCAAGAAGGGGCATGATGCGCACACCTTTGCGCAGCCAAAGGGCGCCGACTCCTTTGGGACCATAGAACTGGTTTCCTGCCAGACTCAGGGCGTCCACGCCCAGTTCCCTCACGTCAACCGGTATCGTTCCCGCTTTCGCCACGGCATCGGTGTGGAAGGGAACCTTAAGCTTACTAGTTATTCCAGCTATCTCTTTTATTGGCTCGATTGTGCCCACCTCGCCATTGGCGTGCATAATGGATACCAGCACTGTATCCTTCCTCAGCCTTTTCCGCACTTCTTCAGGGTCAACCACCCCATATTTATCCACCGGGACTTCGTCAACCTCAAATCCCCATTTTCCCAGCGTCTTCGCGGAATGTAATACCGAGAAATGCTCGATGGCGGAAACGACCACGTGTTTACCCTTGCTCTGCTGGGCCAGCGCCAGTCCTTTAACCGCGAAATTATTACTTTCGGTACCACTACCGGTAAAGATTATCTCATCAGAGTCCGCGCCAATAAGCTGGGCTACCTGGTCACGAGCCGTCTCCATAGCTTCCCGGCTGCCATCTCCCCAGTCATGCAGCGACGAAGGATTGCCAAAAACGTCCCCCAAGTAGGGTATCATGGCCTCACGAACCTCAGGAAGGAGCGGCGTGGTAGCCGCGTTGTCTAAATAAACCTCTCTCATGTCGATACTCCTTTTAATTGATAGGGGCCCGTCCCGTAATATTCCATATAAATGATGTTAACAAATCAGGTCTAAAGAAATCATCAAATATGCGGTTGATAATATTACAAATTTGTGACGTTTTGGGACACCACAGAACTGATGACTATCCTCCATTGGTTAGCATAAGCGTTCAGTCTTTGCCCCCTGACAAAGCCGATGAGCGTCAGGCCGATATCATTGGCCAGTCTTACTCCCAGACTGGTGGGCACCGATATCGAAATGAGTATGGGGATGTTTCTCTTGGCCACCTTGAGCACTATCTCCGAGGATATCCGCCCGCTGCTGAGTATTATATAGTCATCTACTACTATATCTTGCATAAGGCACTGGCCAAAGATTCTATCAATGGCATTATGTCGGCCGATATCTTCAATGAAGATTAAGATGCCATTTCTATCGCACAAAGCAGCGCTGTGGACTCCGTGAGTCGCCCGATACAACTGCGAGTGGTGTTGAAACTGCTTGGCCAGTCCGAAGATTTCGGCAGCCGATATTCTGGCCTGAGATTCTATTTTCAACTGTTCCTGGGTATCGGCGGCGCTGTAAAATGAGGCGCCCCGGCCACAGCCCGAGGTTATCAGACTTTTAAAGACAAGGTCACGGGCCAGCTCATTATCCTGGTCGGTTTCCACGCGTACTATTCCTCATAGCTCTTGCGTTCAGTATTAGCCGAGAGTCCTACCATGGCAATCATCCGGCTTGATTTTAGGATTTCCTCTTCCGTGCTCACCAGTTAGTTCCTATGATTTATTCTTCTCGAGGCCATGGCCGTTACTCTCCTCCCCGGCTAGTGGCTTTCTCAGAAGCGGTGACATAGCCCTGAGCCGGGCGACAACTCGCGGTAAGACACCAAGAACATGCTCTATGTCCGACTCGGCGGTCCATTTGCCCAGAGTACACCTGAGAGAGCTACGGGCCTGCTCCGGAGGTAGCCCCAGTGCCATGAGTACATGGGATGGCTCAAGGTTTGACGAACTGCAGGCCGAGCCGGTAGAAGTGCAGATTCCCTCCAGGTCGAGGGTCAGGCACAATGACTCTCCTTCCACAAAATCCACACTGATGTTTACGTTATTAGGCAGTCTACTTGAGGGATGCCCGTTCAATCGCACATGGTCAATTCTCTCCAGGATGCCGTTGATAAGTCGGTCACGAAGACCGGTCAGCCGCGCTGCTTCCTCATTAATCTCCTGCTGGGCGATTTCGGCCGCCTTACCCAAGCCAACGATACCGGGTACGTTGTGGGTGCCAGCGCGCAATTGCCTCTCCTGCTCACCGCCATGCATCAAGGAGGCCGGCTTGGTACCCTTTCTTATGTAAAGTGCCCCTACCCCTTTTGGCCCGTATAGCTTGTGGGCGGAAACGGAAAGGAGGTCCACCCCGAGTTTGTTCACATCCACCGGGATATGCCCCACAGTCTGAACGGCGTCGCTGTGAAAATAAACGCCCGCTTCCCGGGCAATCTCACCTATCGGCGATATCGGCTCTACAGTGCCGACTTCGTTATTGGCGTGCATTATGGAGATGAGTATGGTCCGATTGTTAATCGCCTTTCTCACATCTTCAGGTCCAATCAGACCATACTCATCCACTGGTAGATAGGTTATCTGGAACCCCCGCTTTTCTAGAAAATGGCATGTCTCCATCACGGCATGGTGCTCGATAGAGGTCGTGATGATATGGTTGCCTTTGCTTTCACGAGCAACGGCAACCCCGGTCAGGGCAAGATTGTCCGCCTCTGTCCCGCCGCTGGTGAAGATGATTTCCTCATCCTGTGCCCCGATAAGACGGGCAACCTTTGCCCTCGCCTCTTCGATAGCCTCCTTCGCCTCCTGGCCACAGTGGTGGATGCTTGAAGGGTTACCAAAGACCTCAGTAAAATAGGGCACCATTGCCTGCACAACCTCTGGGTCTGTCGGTGTGGTGGCCGCATAGTCAAGATATACCCGTTCCATTGTTTAACCCTCCACGATATCGCCGATTTCCGAGGCAACTCCACCGCCGGCTTTATCCGGCCTTTCCCCGGCGTGAACGGCCAGCGTCTCAAACCTCATATTCCCCCTCCCTGGCTGAATCCCTTAACAATATCTCTGACTCTTTCCTCGAATCGGTCTTCAGGAGTGACGATACCACTCAAGCTCTCAAGCTTCCTGAGACGGTCCCCTAACTTTTCCTGTTCCCCTATTACTATTCTTATGACTTCGGCTACCGGATCCGGCAATTTGCCGTGTTCCAGGTCCACAACTGGCTTACCCGCCGCCAAGCAGCATGAAGCGAGGGCCTTCATAGACCGTCACTTCCTGATTGCCCTTGTCAGCCTTATAATGCAATATCTCGAGCAGCCTATCCCAGCTAGTGATATGAAAACCATCGATTATTCTTAACATCTCGGTGTTGCCCCAGTCCCAGTTTCTAGCCTCCTCAGGCTCACAAATCGTAGTTTCATCGGTCTCCATATTTATGACCCTGAGGCTGACCTCCGGTATGGTTTCAACTTTACTGCGTCTCCCGGCCCATGGCCCGACTAGGCGGTCGAAAGTCTTTATGTCAACTGCTTGGTCAAGAGCACTGGAGTTGGTGTTTTTTCCTGGCTCATCAATGTAGCCCCGATAGTGCTTGCAGAAACTGAGGTAGTAATGCCGACCGCGGTAGACTGCGCACTCGCCGCACAGCTTATGACCAAATGGGCAGAGCATGTTCGTCTTTGCCATTTCTTAGGCCTCCAACGTACTCGGCACAGAGCTCCTTGCAGCTTATATTGTCTGCACTGCTGAGCCACGCCGCCAGTTCATCTATACCAATTAGTGTCATTTAGGTATCGAGCCGAGTCCCCCCTTACCCGAGACTACATCTGGTACATTGCCTCCCCACACGGCTCTTTGGCCTTCTGCCGCTCGACAAGGTCCTGCAAAGTCATAGATTCTAGAATCCCGCTCATTGCCTGCTTCAGTTCCTCCCACAAATCCCGGGCGGCACATATGCCGGAGCGGGTACACATGTCCGGGTCATCCACACAATCGACCAGCGCTATTGAACCCTCAAGCAGTTGCATTACTTCACTAAGTTTTATTTCATCAGGCCGCTTGGCCAGCCGAACGCCGCCTCCAGTACCGCGGGCGCTGCGTAATATCCCCGCTGCCACCAAGGGCGTTATCAAATGATTCAGATACCTCAGCGAAATCTGCTGCCTTAAGGCGACATCTTTCAATGGAATCGGCTCGTCTCCCTGGTGGAGCGCTATATCCAAAAGTGCTCTGGCTCCGTACCGGCCTCTTGTGGAAAGCTTCATTGTCTCATCTCCAAGTTGACTAATACTATAGTTTTAGTATACTATTTAAATATGCCAATGTCAACTCTCATTCTCGTTCGGCTTGAACTAGACCGCGCTGGTACGGAAACGCCACACCGCAATGATACCGAATAAAGCCGCAAAACCAACCAGGGACAGCATCTCTGGAAGCGCCGCACTGAAATCAGCGTTGAAGACCAACAATTTATTGAAGCCGGTAGTGGCCCAGCCATGAGGGGTTATTTTAGCTATGAACTGCATCCATCTAGGGGTAATAAACAAAGGCCACCAGCAGCCACCGAGTGGTGCCAGTACCAGCGAGGTGATTAGAGCTATCGAGCCAGCACTGCGCTGGGTCTTGGCCAAGGTGGCCAGCATAATGGCGAACGCTGAGGACATGAGCACCATGAGGATAGACAAAAGGACAACTGCAGCAGGAGAAAGCCCAAGATCCATGTGGAAAACCAGAATACCCACCGTCCAGAATATGGTTATTTGAATCAGCCCCTTGGCCGCGGTGCCGGCGAATATGCCGCTGAGGATTGACTCCCGCCTCACCGATGCCGCCAGCAGCCGTTCCAGCGTATGGTTTTGACGCTCACGGACTATCGTTTCAGCGGAGAAGGCCGCGGCCATAAATACGAACATCACCAGATACCCCGGGACAACAAAATTAGATGGCTCTTCGGCTTCCACTTCACCTACCTTCTCCACCCCATACTCTACGAGCGAGGACCGCAAACGGACACCCCCCTGCACGGAAATGAGTCCCGGCATCTCCTGCCCGATACGATCCACATCTTCTGGATAGTTGAACCACTTTTCCAGCATCAGCCCGGTGATTGCGTTCCTGACTACTTGCTGTAAACCAACCTGGGAGGCGATGGCCTCGGCCATCGAGTTTAAAGCCGCCCTACCATAAGTAGCCTCCGGATCGGCAACAACCTCAATATTGGTGCCGTAGCCCAACGATATCCCCTTGGTAAAGTCCTCGGGAAAGGCCAGAAAGCCGTTTAATTTATCGTCGGCCACTGCCTGGAGAGCTTCCTGATAGTCTTCATCCCAGATTATTATCGGCTCACCAGGCTCCAGCTCAGATTCGTCTTCGGTCTCTATCGCTTTGGCTATTGGGTGACTAAGGCCGCCTCTATCTTCCTGGGTAACTACATGTAGCACCAACCTCTCGTCCTCGCTGCCCACGTCGCTCAGGATGAAACTGAACAGAGCCACAAAAAGAAACGGAAAGAGGATAAAGAAGAACAGCGCCATACGGTCCGTGACGAAGAGTTTTAGGTCTTTTATCGCGATGAGCCACATGTGTCTGAAGCTTTTCATGGTTCCTATCTACCCCCGGGCATGACCCGAAAAAGGACCCGGCTGATTATGAGCCCGGCTACTATTACGGCGGTCAACACCATTATCTCAAGGGCTACATCGGTCAGGGTTCCACCTCGTATTATCATAGTCTTAAAAGCACTGTTGACATAGGTATTGATAGACGCCTTGCCAAAAAGATAAAGCACCGAGCCTTCGGTAATTTCAAAGAAAGTCCCCCCCAGCATCACCGTGGCCATAGTAAAAAAGACGCTAATCCAGGTGGCCTGGTCTTCCGTGCGGGCGATCGAGGCTATGATTAATCCCAGGGTGCTGGCTGCGGCTGCAAAAACCAGGGCAATAAGCAATATAATAAGGAAAGAAAACGGCGTGAAGAGCTGAAAGACCACGTAGGCCAAGATTAGCAGAATAAACGTCTGTACAAAACCACGGGCAGCGCTGGCCAGAAATTTGCCCGTAAAGAGCT
>DUEU01000040.1 GCA_011191985.1 Dehalococcoidia bacterium | reverse complement strand
TGCATGAAATGACGTACTGTGTAATGTGAATGCGTCTGCCACTATAATACGTTAATATATAACCTGAGGAGTTAGTGGCCTGCATGTTCTTTATGATAACGTCTAAAACCGGAGGAATAAGGACGGTCAAACTGTTCGTACTTATACCTGATATCATCGATACGCTCGTCAGACCACTCTGTGTCCCATCCTAAGCCCAAATCCTCGTCAACCAGTACGACCGTGAGTTTCTGCAGGGCGGGCTTTCTTTCGAGAATAACGGTAATATTACAAGCCCTTTCTGCTATTTGGCAATCGACACACGTTCCGGCTTTTGCGCACGGTAATGCAAGCTGTCTTCTTTTGGCAAATGTGGGAGTGACTATATTCTTAATTCTATTGATTGCGGCATCAACGTCCTTCACTATTTTGTTTCTGCCTACAATGACTATTGACTGTCCTAAACCCCATATTATGCCAACGACCCGGTTACCAAGTCCATCGATGTTGACCAGTTTCCCATCTTCAGTAACGGCGTTAGTCCCGGATAGAAAGACATCGGCATTAATGCTATCTCTCAACGTCTTATTGTGAGTCTCTTCGTCAAACTCTACCAGTCCATAACCTATAGCTATGGGGTCAATAAGTGTATTCCCCCTGTCCTTCAAGGCTTCTAAGATGCCAATCTGCCGTACGGTAACAGAGTTAGCGACACCAACACTGGCCTGGACGGGAATTGCTGCCAGTATCTTATCTTTAGCATCTTGGGCGCTTTCAGCGAGCACAGCATTGAATCTGTTACGTCTTAGCTGTTCAATTAATGTTAAGATCTGTTTTTCCACACTCACTTTTACCCCCGATTCGGCCTTAGTTAAAGGGTTTGCAGTATTTGTTCGGTTTCCTCAATAATATTTTTCACTATCTCTCCGGCACTCTTTAGTTCTTGTATTGAGCCAGCACCAGCCCCGAAGATGAAGGTCCCTCTTTCTCGGTCGCCCTCCAGCATTCCTTTGCGGTATCCAGATCGATATAATTTCGTTATCTCCTCGGTAGCATTACCGTTCGCTTCCATCTGGATACAGCGCTCTATTAAGGGAGTTTTTAATGCCCTGAGTACTATCCCCCCCAGGCCCGCGATTGTTGTCGTACTCGTATCGCTGGCACTTATGATAGCCCATTTTACATTCTGGTGAGCCGGACACTCTGTGGCAACTATGAATCCAGTGCCAATATAGACCCCTTCGGCTCCCAGAGCTAGAGCTGCGGCCATGCTTCTCCCGTTTACAATACCACCACCGGCTATTACCGGGATTTGGAGAGCGTCTACAACCTGGGGAACAAGGACAAAAGTGGGAACGCGGTGGAATCCGGTATGACCACCGCCCTCGAAGCCAACGGCAATAAAAGCGTCTATCCCTGACTGCTCCGCTCTTTTAGCAATTTCGACATTAACCGGAAGGGCACGGTGCAGCACCTTTATCCCGGCGCCTTTTAATTGCTTCACATACCTTTCCGGTTCGTCACCGGCTAGTACCGCTACTGGAACCCCTTCCTCGACAACTACTTTAGTACACTGGTCGCTGAATGGTTTACTATCTGGCCTCAAATCGGTCGAGGCACACATAAGGTTTACTCCGAAGGTTTTATTAGTGAGAGATTTGGTTTTTCTGATTTGCTGGCGCAGTCTCTCGCCGGTTTCCACCACGTCGTTGGTTTCCTCTCTCGCCCCGGCGTTGGGGCCTATTACGCCTAAACCACCAGCATTAGATACGGCAGACGCCAGCTCGGCGCCTGTTATCAAATTCATGGGTGCCTGTATCACGGGATAGTCTATACCCAATAAATCACAAAGTCGCGTCTTTTTCACTTCAAACTCTCTGTTTATAACGACATTGATAGCTGTCTAAGCCGCCTAACTTCTGCTTTCTCTTAATCCCCTCTATATAGCGGTTAGAGATGGTCAATAGCAGTTTGTAGCCACATGGGGAACGCTCGATTAACTACCCATCATGGTGCGGGGTAGGAACAGGGCAATGTCGGGGAAGGCTATAATGATAGCTATGCATGCCATCTCGCAGAATATGAAGGGTATAATGCCTCGAAATATAGTGTACATGGGGACATCTTTGAGTATTCCTGCTAGAACAAAAACATTCATTCCTATTGGTGGTGTAATCACCGCCATTTCCGACATTATTGTTACTAGTACCCCAAAAAGTATTAGGTCATAGTCGAGGCCGATCATTATGGGGACGAAAATAGGCAAGGTGAGCAATATCATTCCAATGACATCCATAAGGCAGCCCCCGATCAAGTAGAAGAGTAGGACACACACTAGAATCAATACCCGGGGGACGGGTAAGTCCTGCACAAACTCCGCCAGCATGCTGGGCAACCCACTCAGCGCCAAAAAAACGTTAAATATGATGGCGCCTATCATGATGACAAAAATCATACCCGAGAGCCTGGTCGTATCACTCAGGGCCTGAGACAAGACTTGCTTATTGAGTCGGCGCCGGCTGATGGCAATGACGAAAGCACCGAAAGAACCGATGCCGGCGGCTTCAACAGGGGTGAAAACACCGCCCCAAATACCTCCCAGCACTAGTCCGCCTAATAGCACCACTGACCACACATCTTTCAGGGAAACCAGCTTCTCATGCCAGGTAGTTTTCGGTCCGCGAGGGCCGACCTCCGGCCTCAATTTCACCCAGATAAGGATGCCAATGATGAATAACAGGGAGAGTAATACGCCGGGAAGAATACCGGCGATAAAAAGGGCGCCTATCGATGTTTCGCTCATTAATCCATAGACTATCATGGCCATACTAGGCGGTATAAGTATGGCCAGCGGAGTGCCGGCGGCGATACACCCGGCGGCTAATGTATCAGCATAGTTGTACCGCTTCATCTCAGGGAAGGCGGTCAGGCCAAAAACGCCGATGGCACCACCGCTGGAACCGCTGCAGGCCCCGAAGGCAGCACATCCGGCGATAGTACCCATGGCCAGCCCCCCAGGCAGTCGTCCCAGCCACTTGTTCCCCACCGAGTAGGCGTCGGCGCCTATTCCCGCGGCATTGGCTAGAGCGCCCATAAGCAGAAAGAGGGGTACGGTAATAAATATATAATTGGCTACAGTGGAAAAGGGCGAAGTGGCCAAATTGATAAGGGCCCCTTTCATGCTAGCGATAATGGCGATGCCGATAAAGCCGACGAGGGCCAGGGCAAAGCCAATACGCACACCGAAGGCGAGAAGCAGGAAGACGACACCGAACCCAATGCCACCGATGGCCTCGGGACTCATTTACTGTCACCATCAGATTTGTGTGTTAAGTGTGTTAAGGTGGTTATCATGTTAACTGCCTTTCACCCGCGTGAAGGAATGAAAAATGTCCACTATCATCACCAGGCATAGTGCCAGCGCCCCGATACCGGCGATGAGTATAAAGGGGGCGTGCGGTATGGGAAGTACGAAGCCAGTTGGAGGTGGTTTGGGGGACGTCCATATGTTAATAGCCCGCTGGACTAACTGCCAGGCTATCAGGCCGTAAATCACGGTACCCAGTAAGTAGTTAAGAATATCTAAAATCACTTGGGTGCGGCCTGATAGCCTGGAGTAAAGTAGTTCTACGCCAATGTGCCCTTTCTTAAGCTGCGTATAGCTCAAAGCCAAGAATATCGCCGCCACCAGCAGCATGACCACTATATCCTGATTACCTTTGACAGGTCTATTAAGTACATAGCGTCCAAAAACGTCGGCGAAGACCATACACATTAGAATGCCAATGACAACGCCCGAAATCCAGCCACTTCCCCTGGCGATTTGCATTATCCCGGTATTCACTGCCTGACCAAGTTTTTTCCAGCTCATGACTTAATAAACACAATTAATGTGCTTGTTAGTGCATCCCCCTTTGTATTGTCAGTACCTGGTGGCGGGCGATATTTTATTTATAGTAGCGTGGTGGGCCATACTGGGCGGCGATAAACAGGGCCAGTTCCAGTGCTTCACTGGCTGGGAAACCCTGGGCATCAAGGTCCGCTGCCCAATTATCGGCGACAGGCGCGACCAGCGCTGCCCAACGGGCACTCTCGGCCGGACTGAGCTCGAGGCTCTCTCTACCGCCCTCTTTATATGCCTTGAATGTGTCAACGGTCTCGTAATAAGCCTGGTCCCAGTTTTCCCAGTGCATCTTCTTACCAGCCTCCAATATGGCTAACTGGACATCTCCAGGAAGGCTGTTCCATAGCTCTCTGGGCAACGCAATCGAAAACACACCGTAGGTCATAATGCTGTCGTCCCAGAGCATGTATTTTGTTACGTCGTACATTGTCTCCTTGACAATCCCGGTGGTACTCATTAGGGCCCCATCAATTATGCCCCGCTCCAGGGACATGTACACCTCAGGACTGGGTACATTGATAGGGGTGGCGCCAAGCGCTTCTACCATGGAAGACATGCCAGCCCCGGCGGCCCTTATCTTCAGCCCCCGTAATTCTTCCAGCGAAGTGACCTTCTTGTCCACCAGTATCATTGGCTGTGCTGGACTGCCCTCAAGCCATACTAACTTAAAGTCGTCGTACTCGGATAAGTAACCAGCATCGAGCACTCTCTCGAACATCTGTGACGTTGCCTGCTGGAAGCCGCCGGCTATCGGCAGGGGCAAGCTAAAGAGCCCGGAACTCACCGGAAACTCACCCGGAGAATAATATGCCGGAACAATCAGACCTATCTCGGCCAGGCCTCCGAGAAGGCTCGGAGCGATGTCAGGCCCTGCGGCCAAAGTCCCAGCATGGTGTACTGTTACCGTGCACTTGCCACCACTGAGCTCCCCCACATCCTCGGCCCATGCTTCAAATAACACACCCCACTTGAAGGGAGGAGGCGGCCATGGGGTAGCAAATTTAAGATCGAAGGTCTCCGGGGAAGGCGTCGGGGTAGGTGTTGGTGTTGGGGAGGGGGTTGGGGACGGGCTTGGTGCTGGGGTCGGTGTCGTTCCAGTACACGCAACCAAGAAGGGTAGTGCTACCAATACTAAAGCAAGACACATGGTTAGGACTGTGATTACTAATCCTTTAATTTTCATTTTGTCTCCTTAAAGATTTGAATCCTTGGGCTTGAACTAATATATCATTTTGCCCCACCTCCCTGCTGCCGAAAGTCTGGTAACACCTACAATGATGATAATCGTAACTTATTATCTATTTACGCACTGCCTAAATGTGAGGGCGCTTTACAGAATTTCCCCAAGAGGCTTAGTCAAAAAATGTATGTACATATTAAAAATTCCCAGAACAGGATTGTTGAGTACAATTTACGTTGCCCTTTGGCTTGCTATATTATAGCATGGCGTGTCAAAGTTAATAACCCACGTTGATTCGTATACTCGGTCTGCTATGTAGCTTGACTGTAACTTATTACGAATAATAATATAGACTCATTAACGCCCATCAAATAAACTCAGGTATTCTAGCACACATGCGAGAGACAAATTGCCCAAGAATAATCAGCTAACTAGCAAACAGTCTGTACTTATGCTCTCGGCATTATTAACCGCGCTAGCTGTTACCATGCCCGAGATGTGCATGCCGGTGCTGTTTAAAGAGATATCTGAGGAGCTAAGGCTAAACCTTGTTCAAATAGGCACCGTTTGGGGCATTGTTCCCCTAGGTAGTGTTGTTTTTCTATTTGTGGGTGGAGTTCTCTGCGACCGGTTTGGGGTAAAACGTGCTATGGGCGTGGCTTGTTTATTGGCAGGCGCCGCCGGAGCAATGAGAGGACTTTCAGGTGGTTTTACCAGTCTTGTAGCGTTCTCGTTCCTTTTCGGTATCGTGGCTTCGATAATTCCTGTTGGTGTGATGAAAGCTTGCCGTATTTGGTTTACCAGCCGGCAGTTGGGATTCGCGACCGGTGTCATTGTTACCGGTGGCGGGATTGGGGCAGCGATAGGTTCAATGGTGAGCGCGACAGTCCTGTCGCCATTGCTTGGGGGTTGGAGAAATGTCATGTTTCTATATGGAGCTATTTCGGTAGCACTGGGTATTATCTGGCTGCTTACGATAAAGGAAACTAAAGATGCCAGGACAACAGAATATAAAAATGCAGTCCCGGCTCGCCAGGCTATATTGCACGTACTACCTATTAAAGCCGTTTGGCTAATCGGCTTTAATCTTTGTGCCTATGTAGGTAGTATGAAAGCCATAATGGGTTATATACCTCTTTATCTGCGCGAAATTGGTTGGTCGGCAGTCAGTGCTGACGGTGCTTTAACCGCTTTCACTTTGATGACTATAATTGGGGCCATTCCATTAACTCTGCTGTCTGATAAGCTTGGCAGAAGAAAAGTGGTGCTTTTCCCAGCAATACTAATAGCTATTATTTGTAGTGCTCTGTTACCCATAATAAGCGGTGTATTCTTGTGGGGCGTTTTTGTTATGCTTGGAGTCTTTCACCAAGTATACATTGCCTTGACTAACACTATGGTCCTTGAAATTGAGGAAGTCGGGGTTGCCCGTGCTGGGATGGCTCTGGGACTGGCTTTAACTCTACAGCGTATCGGTGCCTTTATAGCCTCACCGATTGGCAATAGCTTAGCGGTGATTGATCTTGGCATGCCCTTTGTGTTTTGGTCAATCCTTTTCGTTTGTGGGGCTTTAATTTTGATGTTCGTCAAAGAGACAGGGTGGAAAGTCAGGCGAGACAACAAGAAAGTACTATAATGTCGAAATGATCTAGAAAATTGATGTACTAATTGGTAGTCGTTTCGTAACGTAATAAATTAGCAGAGAAGCCGTTAACGATTTGACAAAGATTGAATGGTGTAATAGAGTACCTATCAAAGAATCGCGGATACTGGTTTGATCCAGGTATTAAAAACAGCAAAGGGGAAAAGAATGGCGGAATCGAAACTGGCGAAATACATCAGGAAAGGGATTTCCACAGAGGAATCTCGGCATCCTGAAATTACCGCGCCGCGTCTGAAAACACAGGGTGGCAAGGATTTTGGTAGCATCGACTTCTCAATGCATTGGTCGGCGATAACCCAGCCTTTTCGGATGGTGCCCGAGCCACACAACCATGATTTTGAACAGTATCTGATATTTACCGGCGGTGGTTCCAATCCGGCGGACCTGGGTGGAGAGGTCGAACTGATGCTGGGCGAGGACAAGGAAAATATGGAAAAGTTCGTTTTCACTGAGGCGACGTCGGTATTCATTGCCAAAGGGTTATATCACGGTCCGCTTACTTTCCGGAAAATAAATGATCCGGCCAAGCCCATCATGTTTATCGACCTGTTCTTCACGCCCGAGTATATTAGAAAGACATAATCGTCGGGTAATTAGTCTGATAAATTATTAGGGGCACGACTTCACAGCGCACCTCCAATCTTACCTGTCGCCGGTCATCAGGGAAGTGCCAGTAAGGTGGTCCTGGTGCACGTAGTTGAGGTCAGCGCCCTTGCGCTGGGCAATCAGTCTATTACCCAAATAATAGTAGGTGGTCTCCTCACCGGTATCAAGGTTCTTCTCGTTCGGTTTTTTACAGCGGCCAAAGGTCCCTGGCTATATCATCCAATCCTAGCTCCATCAACTTTTTCCGGCTCGGCTTGGTAGTCACTGTATCCCAGTCTAGAGCGCCCAGATTCCAATATACCTGAGCTTTAATATCAGCTGTCACACCAACAAGCGGGCCCTCTTTCTGCGGGGGATTACCAATTATTCTCGGGTGTACCGGCCAGTTCATCTCTATTATTCCCTCGCGCAGGTTAAAGACATGTCTTATATTGGCTATCCTCTCACCAGCCTGCAGCATGTCATTCAATGAATAGTCCAAACCGGTTACCGCATTTAGAAAACTCACTAGTTTTTCCGGTCCGGCCACAAAGCCGAAGCCAATAAGGCACAGTCCGCTTGCATTAAGCGCATGTCCCATGAAACCACTTGGCCCAAAGCCTTGGGTATGACGGCCTGGGGTAGCATCCGTCTGGTAACGGGCGGCTGTAGGCATGCCGGGCTGGAAGGAAGCTAGTTTGGGGTCGTGCATCCCCAGTTCCTGGCCCCCGATATGTACCGCATACTTCTCCGCTCCCTTGCCTATCTTTTCCGAAGCTACCTTCACACCATCGGCAATAATATCACCGAATCCCTCTCTCTTGGCGAGCTTTTTTGTCATGTCTACTATGGCACGATGGTTGCCCCAGGTAAGCTCAATGCCGTCTGTGTCGCGCTTGGTAATGATGCTGTTCTCATAACACTCGATGGCGAAGGCGATTACAGTGCCGGTAGATATCGTATCTAGACCGTAACGGTTGCAGATTTCATTAACCATATTTATAGATTCGGTGTTACTGTTAGCACAGTTAACCCCGAAGCTGGCTTGGGTCTCGTATTCCGGCCGCCGGGTACCAGCCAGGTATTTGTATTCCCCAGTCCCTTCCTTTAGAACAGCTTTACAAGCGACCGGGCAATGCCAGCAGCCCCCGTGCTTCCCTACATATTCCGCCACTACATCCGCCTTAAGGCCATGTATATTTGGCACATCAATGACACCGATACCACCCCAGTTCTTCACCGGTGTGTCACCGCTGTGAGCAGAAATATCAGTCAACTCGGTGGTGCCGTATTTACGTAACCCATCTAGGTTCATGGGGCCAGGCGTTTGGAGTGATTTCACATGTTCTTTTCTCAGCCTCTCAGCCGCTTCTTTGTCCGCTACCGCGACCGTCATGGTTCCTTTAGCCACTATCGCCTTCAGTTTCTTAGAACCCATTACCGCCCCCAGTCCAGAGCGGGCAGCCGCCGAACCTTTGTCCGTCATAATAGCCGAAATAAGAGACAGCTTTTCTCCAGCCTGTCCAATACAGGCAACACGGCATTGCTTGCCATATTTAGCCTGCAGAATTTCTTCGGTTTCGGAAGCGTCTTTTCCCCAGAGATGGCTGGCATCTTTCAATTCTGCTCTGCCCTCATCAATAAGGAGATAAACCGGCTTCGATGATATATTGGTAAAGAACATTCCATCGTAACCAGAGAACTTGAGGTAGGGGCCAAAGAATCCGCCCGAATTAGCATCACCCCATCCCCCTGTGAGCGGCGATTTCCCGACGGCTGTATAGCGTACGCCCGAAGGAATGGGGGTACCCGTGAGAGGTCCGGTTACTAGTCCTAGCGTATTCTCTGGTCCTAGCGGGTCTGCGCCAGCCTTCTGGCGGCTGTAAATAATCCTAGCTCCAAGTCCATAGCCACCAATGAAATTACGATAGAGACTCTCATCAGGTGCCTCTTCTTTGATATTGCCATTGGATAAATCAACAAACAACAACTTCCCCATGTATCCTTTAATCATTGCTCAAAATCCTCTGCTATCTTTCCATCTATTATACTGTTTTTTGGTCTAGGAAAGAAAAACCTCATTAAGTCGTTTGCATACTCAGCTTAACCAATGTTTCCGCTTTCTCGTATCCTTTCCAGAAATTCTATCTCTTATGTATTTGGGAGTATAAGGGTTACACGAAAAGTCAGAATGTACAGCGGTGAGGGCGGTATTCCTACAATAACAGGCTAAAAAGCATCGTGGTTATCAGGACACACGATAGATATATGCATCAGCGCTAAAAACATTGTTTATCGTGTTCTCTGTGAACCTGATTCCTGATATACCAGGCCCAGTCCTGACCGCTCCCTAAAGAGTTTTACCAGGTCATGCTTAGGGCTTACAAATACCGCAATTCATCCCACACGGGGCGATTAGTCCCTTTTTCATTACATAAATCCCGTTGGAGCAGGTTAAATAAAAGGCACAGGCTTCAATCCTGTACCCCCGTTAATATATTAGTAGCAGAGGGATTCGAATGGGGCGAAGGACGGGGCTATTGACGAGATAGTGCATAAGGTCTATGCTTTCTACTGAGTAGGGTACCATCAATGACAAAATCACAAATAAGCACAGGATATTCCAATAACGGTCTTCCGTATTTCTGTATTGGAGATAGTCCACGCAATCTGGTTATCTTTGGGGGTTCGGACTTTGACCATAAGCCACCATCTGGTCTGATGCTTCGAATGATTACAGGTTATTTTAAGCGCCTTGCAAAAGGCTACAAGGTATATGTGGTAAGCCGAAAGCCAAATCTACCCACTGGATATTCAATACGTGACATGTCAGAAGATTATGCCACCATGATTAAGGATGAGTTGGGCGGACCGGTTGACTTAATAGGGCTCTCTACGGGAGGGTCGATTGCACAGTACTTTGCTGTTGACCACCCGGACTTAGTTCGCCGCCTAGTTCTTGCCTTGAGTGGCTATTGTCTAACTGAAGAAGGCAAAGAACTACAGAGACAGATGGGAGACTTCGCACGGCAGCGTAAGTGGAGAGCAGCATACTCGAGACAAGTTACTGCTATGTATCGTAGGGGAATCAAGAAACACCTGTTCAGGTTGTTAATGTGGTTATTCGGCGCTATCGGTGCTCCCGCAGACCCCTCAGACGGGCTAGTAGATATTGAGGCCGAGGACAAACACGACTTTAAAGACCGACTGGCCGATATTCATGTGCCCACCTTAGTCATCGGTGGCGAAGAAGACTACTTTTATCCCATTCGTGAGACTGCCACCGGGATACCTGATGCCAAGCTCATACTATATAAAGGACTCGGGCACAACACAATCTTCGACCATAACCGTCAGTTTAGTGAAGATATCCTGGCCTTCCTTAGAAGTTGATATGGAACCCAGTAAGTTAATGAAGCACAGACGTAGAGGTCTGTGCTTCATTTCATTCTTTGGTAGCGGAGGTTGGCTTCGAACCGACGACCTTCGAGTTATGGCGCCGAAAAACCGAGATTATACGCATGGATTTTGGCCCTGGCCGATAACATAAAACGTACCCGCAGGAAAGGATTGCTTACCCCAACCAGCCCCAGTAAGTGTCTGATAAATCTTGATATCGATACTAGGATACGATAGAATAAGGGCACCTGTGGTAGTGGCGTAGTTATAGAAAGATACTTAAAAAGTACACCTCGTCCAGTTAGAGTCCAGAGATCTTAACACAAATGGGTGGACCAACTGGTAGGTCAGACTAAAGGTTTGTTCCGGATACTGGGTAGCCAGACATCAAGATAGACCTGAAACGGTAGGGGTAAAGAGGTAACCATAGCAAAGCTACGTGCTACCTTAACCATAGTCAGCGTGGAGCGGTGCTTACAATAAGCATATGGGTAAATTGTGTAGGTGCTTGTCCAGACCAATGTAACTTACTTCCGCAACAACTGCTAAGTCTATCCACAGACAAGCGCACATACTTTGTAACAATACGCAACTACAAAAGGCGGGCGACATTGTTTTTCACATGAACCGTTAGCCACTTGCCTGCCAAGGGAGGTCGAATTGCCGACAGACATAGACTGGAATAGTTCGACACGAGAACCCATAGAAAAGTCGTACATAACCCTCACCGTAAACGGGGAGCCACACAGACTGGGGATTGGCAGCCAACAGGACGAGATAGCTCCATCACATACACTGGCGTATACACTCAGGGAGAGTCTGGGGTTCACCGGAACCAAGATCGGTTGCGACCACGGGGCCTGCGGTGCTTGCACGGTCATTATGGACGGAGAAGCCGTCCAATCGTGTTCAATATTGACCATAGAATGCGATGGTAAGAGCATATTGACAATCGAAGGACTCGAAGTGAATGGTCAATTGCACCCCCTGCAGCAGGCCTTTATCGACCACACCGCCTTTCAATGCGGCTTCTGCACTCCAGGCATAATCATGAGTACCAAAGCACTACTTGATGCAAACCCCTCCCCTACAGAGGATGATATCAAGCAAGAGCTTGCTGGCCACTTCTGCCGATGTATTAGTCATTATCTGGTTATCAAGGCAGTCATGGCAGCCGCCGGCAGGGAGAGGTGATAATAGTGACTAAAGAGTACAGATATATTGGCAAAGCAACGCCGCGAAAGGATGCCCGGGACATCATCACCGGAAGGGCGCAGTATATTGATGATATGAAGCTACCGGGGATGCTCTACGGTAAGGTATTGGGCAGCCCCTATTCCCACGCTCGAATCAAGAGTATCGACACCAGCCGGGCCATGGCACAACCCGGCGTCAAAGCCGTCCTCACCTATAAGAACGCCCCAGACTGGAAACTAGGGATGCCACCTCACAAACCGGTTCTGGACAGTACGGTTCGTTTCGTTGGTGATGTTGTCGCCCTGGTTGCCGCTGATACCGCCGATATCGCCCGCGGGGCACTGCGGCTAATCGATGTTGAATACGAACCTTTACCGGCTGTCTATGACGCGGAGACAGCCATACAGCCGGATTCGCCTCAACTGTATCCCGACCTACCCGGCAACCTTCTACCACGGGGAACCTACGGAATTGGCCCCAAGGCCCTGCAGGAAATTGTCATTGGCGATGTAGCGAAGGGATTCGAGGAGGCTGACTTAATCGTCGAAGGCGAGTGTGCCTATGATAACATTCCCAATCCCCTGCCTCCCGAACCCCCCGGAGTGATAGCTTCCTGGGACGGCCCTGATAAATTAACCCTCTGGACAGCATCACAATCCGCCGGGGCCAACAAGAGCAACATACAGAACATCATGGGACGGATCGATGTACGAGTCATCGGTACCCAGTGTGGCGGTAGCTACGGGAGTAAAAACGCCAATCAGATGCCGGTTGCCTACGCAACTGCCCTAGCCAGAGCAACTAACAGACCGGTCAAGTTATATTATACCAAGGAAGAGCATTTTGACACCTTCTCGTTAAGATTGGGCTCACGTATCAGGGCCAGCATCGGCATTAAAAAGGACGGTACGGTGACGGCTGTGGCCGGAGAGTGGATTATAGACACGGGGGCCTCTTCAGAGGTCGTTCCTTGGCAGGTCGCTGTCGGTTGTGGCGAAGCCCAGCTTATGCTACGTTGCCCCAACTGGAACATCCAGCCCAGGGCTGTCTGCACCAATCGTAACCCTTCTGGCGTGGTCAGGGGGTTCGGCGGGCAGGAACTTAAATCGTCACTCATACCGATTTTATCAATAGCCATGGAGAAAATCGACATCGACCCTGTGGAGTTTTTCAAAAAGAACTTTGTTAAACCCGGCGACGGCTATTACTGGCGGGATGGCGTCTGGGTGGAATTCCGGGGACCGGACTACTCTAAAGCCATCGAGAAAGGTGCTGAGGTCTTCGGGTGGAAGGACAAGTGGCGAGGTTGGGGTAAACCGACCGCTGCCTGTGGCACCAAGAGGCGAGGGATTGGTGTGGGGATACACGGCAATGCCGATGTCGGTGAGGACGAGTCAGAGGCCTGGGTAAGGTTGGACCCCGACGGCCGGGCCGTAGTCTTTGCCAATATATCAGAATCCGGACCATCGCAGAGAAGCAGTGTTTGTAAGATGGCCGCCGAAGTACTAAACCTACCTCTGGAGAGTGTCGATATAACGCCCCCGGATACACTGGTGAATCCATTCGAGTTCGGGCTAGTTGGTTCCCGGGGCACCTATATCTTGGGGGCGGCTGTTATCGAAGCCGCCGAGGATGTCAAGCGCCAGCTATTCGAGCTTGCTGCCCCTTTGCTGGGCGCCGGGCCTGAGGATCTGGAAACCGAAGACGCCTCAGTGTACCACAAGGCTCATCCTGAAAAACGGTTATCATGGCGAAGGGTAATTGGCAAAACGCGCACCTGCATTGGCCGGGGACGTACCGAACACGATTTCTCCCTTCCCAATATGATGACGATATTCGCCGAAGTTGAAGTGGACATTGAGACGGGGAAAACAGATTTGCTACGTGTCGTTGCCACTACGGACTGCGGTCAAATCATAGACCCCCTTGTTCTCCAAGGTCAGCTACAAGGCAGCATCGGGTCGGCAGGAATAGATACTGCTTTAGCCGAGGAAACTATTCTGGATAACAGAAATGGGCATATCCTGAATGGCAATATGATAGACTACAAATGGCGCACCTTCGTTGACCTGCCTGAATTCCAGACCGTAATCCTGGAGACGCCTTTCCCCAGTCATCGCTTTCATGCCATAGGCGTCGGCGAGATAGCACCAGCACCCGGACCTTCGGCCGTGCTTATGGCCGTCTATAACGCTATTGGCCAGAGAATAATGTCTTATCCGCTGACGCCAGACAAAATCCTCAAGGCTCTGGATAAAGAATGAGGAGATGTAGCAGATGAGAGCATTCGAACACTATAACGCTAAAACCACCGGCGAGGCTGTCACCCTGCTGAAAAAGTATGGTAGCAAGGCCAAGCTGAGCGCAGGCGGAACAGACCTGCTGGGAAAGCTCAAGGACGAGGTGCTTCCAGAATACCCGGAGGTGCTGATTAATATAAAGACTATCCCCGATTTAGACTACATCAGAGAAGATGATGGCACTCTGAAGATAGGTGCCTTAACCAAGCTCAGCAAGATAGCGACATCTTCAATTATTAAGGAAAGGTATGACATTATCTCTCAGGCAGCTCAGTCGGTCGGCTCACCGCAGATCAGGAGAGTAGGGACCATTGGCGGTAATCTCTGTCAGGATGTCAGGTGCTGGTACTACCGGTATCCCGATCATGTCGGCGGAAGAATCCTGTGCTATCTAAAGGGTGGCCAAGGCTGTTATGCCCTGACCGGTGAGAACCGCTATCATTCTATATTCGGTGGCTGCCGGGTGAACGGTTCTGCTTGCTCCTCAGCCTGCCCCGCCGGCGTGGATATACCATTATACCTCAGTCTCATCAGGGATGGGGATTGGCATAAAGCAGCCGAGGTTCTGCTTGAAGCCAACCCCTTCCCCTCAGTCACCGGGCGTGTCTGCTCCCACCCCTGCGAGCAAAAGTGCAATAGAGGCGACTTTGATGAATCGGTGTCAGTAAGGGCTATTGAGCGGTTCATAGGTGATTATATTCTCGACAACGCGAGCGCCATAATCAAACCAGCGGAGTCCTATACCGGTAAAAGTGTTGCTATCATTGGCTCCGGACCAGCCGGCCTATCGGCGGCATATTATCTTAACGCATCCGGGTATCGGGTTACCGTGTTTGATCGAATGCCAGAAGCCGGGGGAATGCTCACCAACGGTATCCCTGCTTACAGACTGCCCAAAGATGTCGTTAAGCGCGTGTTAGAGAGTTTGGAGAAAGCCGGTGTCGAGTTCAAGCTCCAAGCAAATATAGGCAAGGATATCACTCTTGAAGCTCTTAGAAAGGAGTATGACAGCGTTTTCTTGGCGACGGGGGCCTGGAACCAGCCGTCTATAGGAGTAGAAGGTGAGTCTATGGCGAAACCCGGCCTGGAGCTTTTGACCAATGTAAACCGCGGACTCAAAGAGATACCGGGCAAAAAGGTTGTGGTGATAGGTGGCGGGAATGTCGCCGTAGATTTAGGGATTACCGTATTACGCCTCGGGGCGGAAAAGGTGACCATAGCCTGCTTGGAATCACGCGAAGAAATGCCAGCTCTCGAGTCGGAGATTGAGCAGGCCATTGAAGAGGGAGTCAAGTTAATGCCCTCCTGGGGCCCCGCCAGAATAATTGAATCGGCTGGAAAGGTAACTGGAATAGAGATGGTGCAGTGTAGCTCGGTGTTTGACGCTGAGGGTATTTTTTCACCCACATATGATGATTCCATACGTAAGGCAGTCAAGGCCGACCAGATAATACTGGCAGTTGGGCAGACAGCGGACATTTCTTATATTGATCCGGCACTGCCATTGAAGGTAAACCGGGGCCTGATAGTAATTGACCCGAAGACGCAGGAAACCAGTATGCCAGGTATCTTTGCCGGTGGAGAGGTTACTAGTGGCCCAGCTACTGTTATAGAGGCCGTTATTGCCGGACACAGGGCGGCTACCGCTATAGACCACTATCTAAGAGGGGCGGAGATAAAAGACGGGCACATTAAGGAGAAGACGGACAGCCCCCTCTTGATGTTCAACAGCGAGTGCCTCAGAAAAACGAGCCGAGTGTCCAGACCAATAGTCCCCATATCTGAGCGCAGATTATACGTCGAGGATGCCCCGGGATTAGATTTGGCCGAAGTCGAAGCAGAGGCCAAAAGGTGCTTTAACTGTAGTTGCGTAGCCGTGAATGCTTCTGATATGGCTGTGGTGCTCATAGCATTAGCTGCCAAAATCGTGATTACGGGACCGGGAGGCATCAGGATAGTTCCGGCCCAGGATTTCTTCGATTCCCTAGTGAACGTGCTTGAAGTTGACGAGATATTAACGGAGATACAGGTACCCCGGCCTTTGGAGAACACCAGCCAGACATTCATCAAGTTCAGACTACGGGGGGCTATTGATTTTGCCATCGTCAGCGTTGCCTCAGCCATTACTCTCAACAGTGGGGTCTGTGATGACGCCAGGATAGTCTTAGGAGCGGTAGCCCCGAAGCCTATCAGAGCGGTGGCAGCCGAACAAACAATTACGGGAAGGGCTCTCAATACCACCGTGGTAGAAGCAGCAGCAGAGGCAGCCGTCACGGGCTCATTACCACTTAACATGAACGAATATAAAGTTCGGATAACAAAAACACTGGTGAAAAGGGCTCTATCCTCCCCGGACCCAGGCACCGCTGCACAGTAACTCGGAGACGTCTACCAAGAGTAGGTGGTACATAAAATAAAGGCGCAGAAAATAAAAAGGGATAACAACAAAATACAAATTCAGAAAGTCCTGTTTTTTGAGGGAGTATTAGCACCGGGGGCAGTGGACATCGGTGAACTGCTGAGAAGAGACCACGGAGTTAAAGGGCTATTTGCTGACCGGCCGGAAAGAGGGAGTAGCCGGCAGTCTGCTGGGGAATAAAAGTTGAGGGCATTACACCAGTGAGCGATAAGCTTAAAGCGGATGCAGTCTTTGAGGGCGGAGGAGTGAAGGGTATTGGCCTTATAGGTGCTGTGGCCGTCGCCGAAGAGAAAGGATATCAATGGGTAAATGTCGCCGGTACCTCGGCTGGTGCTATTGTGGCTGCCTTGCTGGCGGCCGGCTATACCGCGGTTGAGCTGAAAGAGATAATGCAGGGACTGGACTACAACAAATTTAAAGATGCGTCAACTCTGGATAAGATACCCGTCCTGGGTCCTCTTACCAGCCTCGTCCTTGAAAATGGCATCTACGAGGGTAAGTTCTTCGAGAACTGGATAAGAGGGCTGCTAAAACAAAAGAATATTGAGACCTTTGGCGACCTTGTCCTTAAAGAATACAGGAATGAGTATACATATCGCTTCAAGCTCCGAGTAATCACCTCAGACATATCCCGTGGCCGGTTGCTAGTCCTTCCTCAGGACATAGCTGAATTCGGCGTTCAACCCGAAGACCTCAATGTGGCTTTCGCGGTAAGGATGAGTATGAGTATTCCCTTCTTTTATGAGCCAGTGACGATAAGGAATATAAAGACAAAACAAGTAAGCTACATTGTGGATGGTGGCCTGCTAAGTAACTACCCGGTCTGGTTATTCGACAGCGACGAAGATATTCCCCCCTGGCCAACGATTGGCTTCAAGCTGGTTGAACCTGGAGAAGGGAAACCCCACCGGATACGAGGCCCTATCAGCCTCCTTGCTGCCCTTTTTTCCACCATGATGGAAGCCCATGATGCCCGGTATATCAAGGACGAACACTTTTCCCGCACTATTCCGATACCAACTCTAGGCATCGGGACAACCGAATTTGACATCACCAGAGAAAAGAGCGAAGCGCTGTATCAGTCCGGTAAAGATGCGGCCGAGAAGTTCTTTGCTACCTGGAATTTCGCCAAGTACATTGATAAATACCGAAAGACAAAACCCCTACCTGGCAGAAGCGAAAACCTCCGCTCAAAATGACAAAGTATCTGTTATTGCCAGAATTCAGACGTGCCGAAGGAAAATAACCCAGGCACAACAAATCACCCAAATGAGCGATACCTTAGCTGTTTCTAAACTCTTATCATTTAAGTATATGATATTGAAAATAGAATAGCGATACAGTTCAGACGGGAAGCGTTAAACTGCCAACCTGAATTGGTCACTTAGTTGGTGGGAAGCCAATAGTGAAACCGGCCCTAAAAGGCCGGTTTTTTGTTTGGGGAAAATGTAACTGAAATGAAGAATGTAAAGAGATTTATTAACACGGTATCAGCACTGATACTGGTTACGTTAATGCTATTCGCATTTTCTCCTCACACTGCTGGAGCGGCCTCTGGCTGGTGGGACCCCTCCTGGCAATACCGAATGCCTATCGATATGGTGGAAAACTCTGGCGTTAATCTAACAAATTACCAAGTCCCCATTACCCTGGATGGGTCGTTTTTTGATTACAGTAAGGCTCAGGCAAATGGTAACGACATGAGGTTTATATCAGACGGCGCAGAGTGTGACTACTGGATAGAGACCTGGAACCCTTCTGGAGAATCCAGAATCTGGGTGGAGGTTCCCTCGCTCCCAGGTGGTGACACAGCGACTATGTATATGTATTACGGGAATCCAGGCGCCACTGGCGCCAGTAACGGAGAAGCGACCTTTGAATTCTTTGACGACTTTCATGACGGGACACTGGACAAATGGAAATATTTGACAGGCGCTTCGGTTGTTACCGATAATACGCAGCCAAGCCAGTTTGGAGCCTACGCAATGGACCTGAATGCTAGCACGGGCTCTGGTTATGCCAAATGTAATACCGACTTAATGCAGGATGCTGCCATCCGTGTTTTGATGAAGGACTTGGGAACGGGACCTTCAGGTTCCCCGGACGCCGATGGAGTAGCGGGGCTTCGTGGTACCGACAGCAACACCTACGATGGTATCCTGGTAGAGCACGACACCGACATGGGCTTTCACTTTGACATCGGCGCGGTAGGCATTGTTCCTGGAGATTACATCACCTTTGATGTCTGGGAATGGCAGGAATTCGCCGCTTATGGAACCATTCCTTCACATCACCAAGCTAAACACTGGGTACATGGGGATATTGAGCCATCCACCTATTCGTTGTCGGCCACTTCCGTAAGTGTCATCACCCCTGGCTTACCATTCTTGAGGGTCTACTCAGGACAGGCACACATTAGTGTGGTCGCGGTTCGAAAATACATCTCACCCGAGCCGACGGTGAATTTTGGAGAGGAAAGTGAACAGGTTGCCGCTGACTTCAGTGCTCAGCCCACGATGGGTGAGGCACCATTAATTGTCCAGTTCCGCGACGGGTCAAGCGGTGACATTAACTCATGGTCATGGAGCTTTGGTGACGGCGCCGGGAGTTCATCACAACATCCTTCGCATACCTATCAGAACGAGGGGATTTATACTGTTACCCTTACGGTCAGCGGTGACGGTGGAACAGGGACTAGGGTCAAGCGTAATATCATCATCGTCGAAGCAGTGGCGATCGCCCCAAGGCTCTCGGTGCGCAACCTAAATGCCACTCCAACTTACGCTCAACCCAGACAGGCGGTAACCATTAGTGCCGACGTAGTGAACGAAGGAGGAACCTGGGGCTCACAGACAGTAAACCTGATGGTAAATGGATACCTTGAGCAATCGGTTGGCGTAGGAGTTTCCCCGGGTACAGCCAATCCGATAAGCTTCACCGTTTACAGAGTGGAGCCAAGAGAATACCAAGTTACTATCGGGGAGGCTATCGCTACCTTCTATGTAATGGAGGAGGCAGAGCCATCTGCTCTCCAACATGGAGGTCTTATAGCTGGCGATGAACCGGGTACCAACGGCGTTATTGCCATCATTTGTATTGCGATTATTATTCTCGGCGGGATTACCGCTATTTTCCTGATGACTACGCACCGGGCCTAGTTTCCGGGGAATGGCAGGGACCTTCTCAGGGACAGGCAATCATGCGATTGACCAAAGCACATGGAAGTGTATTCCCAACAATTAGAGGGCTAGGTTGTACTTATAAACGGGCTTCCTTATGGATGAATTAGCTATATAAGCACCCACTATCTCAGCCCGTGCCCCTTAAATTCTTAGCAGCCGTGGTTGGACTCGACAGGGATGATGGACAGGAAGTTGACAGAATACCCCTGCAAGATTATACTCAAATTCTAACTTGCGAAACAGTCCTGCAGAAACAATATATAAGTAATTCCTAATAAAAATAAAGGGGTTAAAAAAATGAACACAGAATCCGATGTTGTCGTAATCGGCTCCGGTGTTTCCGGCCTAGCCGCGGCGGTAACCGCAGCGGAGGGGGGTGCCAAGGTCATCGTCTTTGAAAAGCAGCGTTCTCTGGGCGGAACATCCAACTTCTTTGAAGGCATATTTGCCGTTGAGAGTGAACTGCAGCGGCAGAGATTTATTGATTACAGCCGGGATGAGGCCTTCAAGAACATCATGGAGTACAATCACTGGCGGGCCAATGCCCGTCTGGTAAGGGCCTTTGTCAATGAGTCCGCTAAGACCATTGCCTGGCTGCAAAAGCAGGGGGTCGAGTTTATCGGCGCTGCCAGTCTAAGGCCCGGTGGCCCCAGTCCGTATCATGTTATTAACGGTAAAGGGGAGGCCGTGATTAAGGCGCTGGCTACCAGCGCCAAAGAAAAAGGGGTTGATATCAGTCCGGCGACCCCGGTAAAGAAGATACTCAGAGAAGGTGACCGGATAACCGGCGTTGTTGCCGAGGCAGAAAACGGTGAAGAAATACAGGTAGCGGCTAGGGTAGTCGTGGTCGCCAGTGGCGGCTATGCCAACAACAAAGAATGGATAAAGAAGTATGCCGGGTTTGACCTGGATGTTAATGTAATTCCCGTTGGTAACGTTGATAAGATGGGCGACGGCATCCGCATGGCCTGGGAAGTCGGCGCCGCTGAGGAAGGCATGGGTGTCCTGGAGATGCTGCGCGTTGGTCCGGCGGGGCCGGGGTTCGAGATAATGAACACGATCGAGATGGCGGCTGCCCAGCCCGACCTCTGGGTAGACCGTCATGGGGAGCGGTTCTGCGACGAAAGTATCGGCCTTTCCGACACCTCCATGGGTAATGCCAATGCGCGGTACAAGGAAGGCTACACCTTCAGCATATTCGATGATTCTATAAAGCAGCGCCTGCTTGAGAGGGGGATTGACCGGTATGTTGGCTGGAAAAATCTCCCCGGAACCCGGCTTACGGGCATGGATGAGGCTATAAATGACGTCATTGAGAAGGGTACTACGGAGGTATTCAAGGCGGACTCCGTAGAAGAACTGGCTGTGAAAATAGGGATAGACCCGGCGGTGCTCAGGGCCACCGTTGACGAGTACAACGGTTTCTGTGAGAAAGGGCATGATGACCTCTTTGCCAAGGACACGAAATACCTGTGGCCGCTAAAGGGGCCGAAATACTACGCTGTAAGGGAGCGCACCATCTTTCTAGGGACATTGGGCGGCGTTAAAATCAACCACCGGGCGGAGGTAGTGGACAAGCGAGGTAAGGTTATTCCCGGACTCTATGCGGCTGGCTTTGATGCTGGTGGTGCCTACGGCGATAGTTACAGCATTAATGATTCCCCCGGAATGAGCGCCGGTTTTTCGACCAACTCCGGCCGTATTGCCGGTAAAAATGCCTTGAAATACATCGGCAAATAGGGCCGCTATTGATGATTGTTCAACTTCTCGATCGTAGGCTAAGGGAAAGAATAATTTAGAGAAGTATGTACTCGAATTATAGTAGCCACCAAACTATGAGCTGATGTAGGCCCTAATCATGCTGACTGAGGACTTTGCTTGTGATAGCCTTTCAGGCTGCGCTTTACTAACTCTAGTAGCGTAATGTTATCGAACAGCTCGTGCATTTTCTCAACCATTTGAAGCATTCTTTTGTTGATCCTGTCCTGGCCATCCTCCAAGGCTTTCAGCCTTTCCTCTATCCTTGCCTCTATGCCGTTCAACGTTGGCTGAAACCACTTATTCAACGTTTCATAGAGATGGTGCATTTCCTCTGAATCCCGACTTAACGCAGTCACACTCTCCTCAAGGTTCCGTAATATCTGCTCTTTATGGCTAAGTGACTCCTCAAGTTCTGCCTTCTCAGACTGGGTAGCCTTCAGTTTCGCAAACGCTTCATTTGCAGCGCTTTGTATTTTCTTGGTTTTTATGTCGAACTCGAGCTGGACGTTTTCCAGGCAGGTGGTGCAGTATACAGGCGCTTCTTTCTGCAGTTCGGAGCCGCACTGAGAGCAAACAAGATGATGAGGTTCACTCCGTTTCTCTGAGCGGCATTCCTTACATCGCCGTGGGAAGGTGAAACCTTGCTGCTCATAGAACTCTTGCTCAGCCTTGGTAAACACAAATTCGCTGCCGCACTGACGGCAGATTATTCTCATTTCAGAATCCTTCCGCACTTCAGCACCCCCGCTAAAAGAAAATTATGCAGTTCTATCTAAATCTTAAGCGATGCGTATCCCCTTGTCAAAAAAACCGGTATATTTAGCTCTAACGATAGTAAAAAGGGTATGGATTTCTTGGCCTCTCTAATTACTTCAAACGAAAATAATGCTAAAAAGTTAGCACCAATTGGCAAGCATTATGTTTACAAAGCTGTCTTTTGCGGGTAAAATAGATACGATTGCGGCATTTTATCGGCCATTGGGAAATGACCTGAAGGACGATGAAATACTGACCGAAATCCAGGTCCCGGAACCTCCAGCCAGCGCTCGGCAGGAGTATATTAAATTTGCCCTGAGAAAGCCCGTTGACTTCGGTATCGTAAGTGTCGCCGCAGTTATCAAGGTCAC
>DUEU01000004.1 GCA_011191985.1 Dehalococcoidia bacterium | reverse complement strand
GCCCAATATCCCACCACAGAGTAGAGGGGTGTACCTTAAGTTAACGCCACGGAGGTCTATGGACTTAGCCATTGTTAGTGTCGCTGTGGTTCTTATCCCCGATGAAGGAATCTGCAAAGATATACGGATTGCCCTGGGGGCGGTGAGCCCCACCCCCGTAAGAGCGAAGAAGGCGGAGACTGCCATCAAGGGGCAGATGCTGCACGATGAGCTAGTGACAAAAGCAGCCCAGATTGCCGCTGAGGAATGCCATCCTATTAGTGACCACCGGGCCTCAGCGGAATATCGAGCAGAGATGGTCAGGGTGTTGGTCAAGCGGACGATTAAGAAAGCTATCTCTTAGTGCCTGTGATTGGTTGAAGCGAGAAGACGATGAACGGATTGACACGAATGATCAAGGTATCCATCTTGGGCAGGAATGGGCTAGAAACTAAAGAGGTACATCTTGAAGAGGCCGAAAAAATTTTAAAGGAGAGTTACGCTGACCCTATGGGGGGACTGGTGTACGACCGAAGAACGGGGGAAGTGATTGAAGAGATCGGCCCAAACATTGAGGAAATAGTTATAATGGACCACATGATAGGCGGAGGTTAAAATTTCAGCCATGAGAGAAACCGAAGGTAGTCCCATAAAGCAGGTGAGACTAACAGTAAACGGGAAAGCGTATGGGCTTGATGTACAGCCTGGGAAAACACTTCTTGAGCTTATAAGAGAAGATTTGGGATTAACGGGAACAAAAGAGGGCTGTGGGCTGGGTGAGTGTGGGGCGTGCACGGTTATTATGGATGGAAAAACAGTCAATTCTTGCCTGGTACTGGCTGCCGAAGCAGATGGAAAGCAGATTACCACTATCGAGGGCCTGGCTGATGGAGACAGGCTTCATCCTGTTCAACAGGCATTTATTGACCACGGTGGCCTGCAATGCGGCTTCTGCACTCCTGGTATGATAATGTCGGCGAAGGCACTGCTTGACGAAAACCAGAATCCCAGCGACGAGGAGATAAGAAAAGGGATATCGGGTAACCTGTGTCGCTGCACCGGATACACGAAGATAATCGAGTCTATAAAGGCAGCTGCCGGAAATGCGGGAGGAAGATAGAGATGGCAGAGTTTTCCGTTATCGGTGAGCGGGTACCCAGAGTCGATGCCAGAGAGAAGGTTACCGGCGAAGCTAGGTACGCCGCCGATTACTCGTTACCGGGTATGCTATGGTGCAAGTTACTGCGCAGCCCCTATCCCCACGCCCGAGTCCTTAATATTGACACCAGCCGAGCAGAGAAATTGAACGGAGTGAAAGCGGTCTGTACTGGTAAGGATTTTGGCGGCTGGACATGGGGCTGGATGTCATCCACACGGGATGAGTCTCCCCTAGCGGTGGATAAGGTGCGTTATATGGCCGAGGCGGTAGCCGGGGTTGCGGCCACCAGTGAAGATATAGCTGAGGAAGCCTGTGACCTCATCAAGGTTGACTATGAAGAGTTGCCCGGCGTGTTTGAGCCCGAAGAGGCAATGAAAGAGGGATCGCCCAGCGTCCATGATTATGTCAAGAACAATATCAGCGTAGAGTACCATTGGGACTTCGGTAACGTGGAAAAGGCTTTTTCCGAGTCCTATATCGTTCGTGAGGATAGATTCCGAACCTCAAGGGCGACCCATGGCTATGTCGAACCGCCAGCAACACTCGCCTATTATGACCCATCCGGCTACATTACTGTCTGGGCAGCAAAGCAGAGTCCCTACTTTCACTACCGGCACCTATCAGCATGCTTCAAATTGCCCCTGAGTAGAGTAAGGGTCATTCAGCCATTCATTGGTGGTGGCTTTGGCGGGACAAAGAACGATTCCCTGGGGGGTGATTTCTGCTCAGTGCTACTGTCTAAGATAACCGGAAGGCCAGTAAAGTACGTTGAAAGTATGGAAGAAGAGTTGGTGACCAGTCGTCGCCGCCACAGCATGATTGTCTACAGCAAGATGGGAGTTAATAAGGATGGTATATTGATGGCGATACATCATCGCGTTATCGCCGATGGTGGTGGCTATACGGCAATCGGTCCTCTCAGCCTGTATCTGGCCGGCTTTGCCACGACACTCCCCTACCGGTTACCCAATTTCAAGTATGATGCTTACCGTGTGTTCACCAACAATCCGATCGGGGCCGCCATGAGGGGGCACGGCGTTACCCATACCCGGTTTGCGGCCGAAATTCAGATGGAAATGATAGCCGAGGAACTCGGCATTGACCCGGTGGAGATTAGAATGCGTAACGCTATTGATAACCCCGAACCAGGCGCGGTATATGAGACAATCAACAAGGTGTTGGTGAAAACGTGTGGTATCAAAGAGGCTATTCAAAGGGTAGCTGATGCCCCACTGTGGCGGGACCGGAATAAGGTGCCGAATAAAGATGGCGATATTTCGTGGGGGGTGGGCCTCTCCGGTACCTCATATCTGGGTGGGGCGAGGCAGATGGGCCACCAGGCCTGTGCCGCTATTATCAGGATTTGTGAAGACGGGGCGGTCAATCTTATTACGGGAGCGACTGATTGTGGTCAGGGCTCGGATACGGTGCTGTGTATGATTGCCGCTGAGGAGCTGGGGGTCAGATTAGGGGCTATCGATATCAAAAGAGTAGATACTGCCTATACTCCGGTTGACCCAGGCAGCTACGGCAGCCGGGTAACTATTCTGGCCGGTCAGGCGACCCAAAAAGCGGCTCGCCAGGCCAAGAAACAGCTCCTGGAAGCCGCCGCCAGAAACTGGCAGGTGACTCCTGAAGATGTAGAAATCAGGCATGGAAGGGCCTTCGTCCTGTCCGACCCCGAAAAAAGCATGCCGTTTGATCGATTGGCGAGAATTGCCTGTTACTCGGGAACCGGCGCTGTTATCCTGGGTACCGGTTATTCTACTTATGGTATAGAACCGCTGGACCTTGTCAACGGCATCGGCAACGGCGGGACTTCCTACAGTTACACTGCCCAATCAGCCCGGGTGGGTGTCGATATGGAGACAGGAAAGATAATCACTACCGATTTCACCATTGCCTCGGACTGTGGTAGACTGTTAAGCCCGCTAACGGCTGAAGGCCAGATTGAAGGCGCTTCTATTCAGGGGCTGGGGCAGACCATATATGAGGACTTCATAATGGATAGCGGCAAGACCCTCAATCCCACCTTTTTAGATTACAAGATGCCGCTATCTATGGATGTGCCTGCTATCAAATTGATAGACGTGGTCACTGATGACCCTGATGGTCCTTTTGGGGCCAAAGAGGCTTCTGAAGGCAGCATTGTCAGTGCACCGCCGGCGGTGGTCAGTGCTATCCACGATGCCACGGGGGTCTGGTTTAAGGAGCTGCCAGTAACCCCGGAGAGAGTAGTTCAGGCACTAAAAAATCGCAAAAACAAGGGTGCAAGCGCTGCCCCCTAACAAGATTAATAACTTCAAACCACAATATGACCGGTTCACTGGCTTGATTATAACCGGGCACCTGTTTGTGGGACAGGTCATATGGATAATTTCTATACTTTATATTTATCGTGACCCCCCGGGTCGGCCTCGGCCATGGTGCCAGCACCGAGTACCATTGCCATCTGTATGTGCGGCCGGGTGACCCTTCTCCACGTTACCGGCCCATGCTTCACCCCGGCGGGGATATACAGCGCTGAAGTAGTATCAAATACCAGTGGTTGACCACCAACGACAAACTCTATTTCAGCGCCCAGGTCTTCTGGATTTGAGGGGTCGCTCCCAATATGCAGCACAATCTCGTTGCAGTTTTCACGATGCGAATGCTCAAAGATGTGGGGGTTTGGCTCGGGCATCTCGTATACCCAACCAATTTCAATATAGGTATTGACTCCAGGAACGAGGTCATTGCTCATTATTGTCATTGTGGGATACTGCCGACCGGTTACATTGCCAGCGGATACTTCGTAGTGGGGCTTCCTTACCAGGTTTTTCTCATAGTCTGGTATAACCATAATCTACAAACTCCTCCTTAGATAAATTAAATTATTAATTTCGCAACTGAAAATAGCTTCTGGTAAAAACAAGAATACTCCAATCACACCTGTGTCTTCAATATACTACTATGATATTGTTGTCAAAAATTACTAATGGTTCATTATTATATCGGGTGTTTTGGCTCCGGTAGGCAACTTTAATTTTTAAATCGTTCTCCTTTTATGCTAATATGGTGAATGTTCACTTCGCCGAAATTGGTATTCAATCTATGAAATGGATACTATTTTAAAGAAGAAAATTAACCACCGACGTTTAGGAATCAGCTCACGGTGACTGGTCAGGAAATCTACCAGTCTCCCCAGAGGGCACCACGGCTTTTCTACGGCTACATCGTGGTTGCCACCGCTTTTATTATCATGTTTGTGTCCTGGGGCCTGTACATCACCTTTGGCGTCTTCTTCGATCCACTGCTGGATGAATTTCACTGGACCAGGGCCATGACCTCAGGTGCCTACTCGCTTTCCTCAATCATACACGGTGTGCTAGCTATTGCCATGGGAGGACTTACTGATAGGTTCGGGCCTCGGGCAGTGGTGACATTCGGTGGCATTTTGTTAGGTGCCGGATATATGCTGATGTCCCAGGTCAACACCCCCTGGCAGCTATATCTGTTCTACGGTGTGATAATAGGGGCTGGCATGAGTGGCCTTTGGGTGCCGCTACTGTCATCTATCGCCAGGTGGTTTGTCGCGAGAAGGAGCCTGATGACGGGAATCGCCATATGCGGCCTGACGGTGGGCCAATTGATTGGCCCACCCGTCGCCAGTAGGCTGATTGCTGCTTTTGACTGGCGCCTATCCTATATCATATTAGGCGGCGTCGCTCTGTTATCTATTGTGATAGTTGCTCAGTTTATGAAGAGTAACACGCCCCCAACAGAGCGACTATCCGTAACTGAAAACGAAGGGAAACAAGCGGAATTGGGAAATGATACTAAGGCCCTTTCCCTCAAGGAGGCAGTTCACACCCCGCAATTCTGGCTGGTTGCTGTTATATTCTTCTGCTTTGGGTACGTGGCGTTCTCTATCATTGTACATATCGTATCTCATGCTACCAGGCTGGCAATCCCAGCTGTCAGTGCCGCTAATATCCTGGCTGTTAATGGCGGGATAGGTATCATTGGCAATTTTGTACTGGGTGGCATGGTTGGTGATAGAATCGGCAACCGGAAGGTCTTTATTATTGGCTCTGCTATGGCGATGGTATCTTTGATCTGGCTGGTTCCCGCTAGAGAGTTGTGGGTGCTCTACCTGTTTGCTATCGTCTTTGGCTTGGCTCTGGGAGGTATGGGCACATCGGAGTCGCCTCTGGTAGCCAGGCTTTTTGGGCTGAGTTCCCATGGCTTGATTTACGGAGTGGTTGGCATTGGTTTTACTGCTGGAGGCGCTTTGGGTCCACTAGTAACCGGTTACATCTGTGATGTAACCGGTAGCTATCAAAGGGCTTTTCTGGTGTGTGCTGCCTTCGGCGCCCTTTGCCTCATCTTGGCGGCCCTTCTGAGGCCAACCAAAAAGCTGGGGGGCAAGCTCTAGATTTTCCCGCATTTCGTCATAGCATCGAAAAGTGATGCTCTGGTAGCTCCGTGAAATAGCCGTACCGAATGGTGCCGCGGTTGGCCAAAAAGACAGGTTAAGAGCCGGCGATTTCCTTCCCGGCCAGGTATCCAAAGGTTATACATGTGGCGCCCAGGTTGATACCTGAAGGCATAAAAGTATAGTAGTTGGCAAACATGTCACCCACAATGGTGCCAACGGCGTACAGGCCAGGGATAACCTTACCCTTGGTATCAAGCACCTGCATTTTGAGGTTGGTACGCAGACCACCACAAACGATAAGTAACTGCGGCGCATTGCTGGACTGCCCATAGAACGGCCCTGTCTTGACAGGAATGAGCAGTCTCGCCCGTTTGAAGAAGTCTTCATCGATGCCCGTCTCGCAGAACCCGTTGTACCTGTCTACTGTTACTTTGAGCTTATTGGCGTCTAGGCCAAATTTTTTAGCTAGCTCTTCGATGGTATCCGCCTTTAATATCGTGCCTTTAGTCACACCAGTCTCCCAGTCCGCGACCACATCCCCGACGCTTTGCTCAGGACCGCCATAGCGGCTGCCACGTGCATACCACGGAGCCATCCGCTCTGCATACGCGGCGTCCCATACCGCGAAAATTTTCCAGCCTGGCTGACGCATCTGGGTAAAACCTTGATGTGTCATGTTAGCATCCTCGT
>DUEU01000039.1 GCA_011191985.1 Dehalococcoidia bacterium | reverse complement strand
TTCCGCCCCGAGCTAACTCTCTCTTTAACGCCACCAGCTTACTGCGGGTGCTGCCGTCCAGCAGCTTACCGCCGATTCTGGCCGTAAAACCGCCCAACAGACCGGGGTCAACCTCAGCCTCGACGGTTATCTTTTTACCGGTGATAGCACCGAGCCGCTCGGCCAGCTTCTGCTTTTCTTCATCGTCCAGGGGGACAGCCGTCATAACCCCGGCCCGCTCGATGCCGCGATGGCTGTCCAGCAGCCGCCGGTATTCATCGGCGATTTCGCCGAGCATCCCCAGGCGGCCCCTGAGCAGCAATAGATAGACCAGGTTCAATACCAGCGGTTGAACCTCGCCAAGCGCCCCGGATATCAGCCCGGTCTTGGTTTCAAAAGGCACCTTGGGGTCTTGCAGCAAGGCGACAACTGCCGCATCCCCGGCCAGGCTGGCTACCCTGGCCAGGTCAGCCTGCCACCGGTCCAGCTCATCTTTCTCCAAGGCAATCTCAAATACCGCCTGGGCATAGCGTCGGGCATAGGCCCTTCTGGCCACTGTCTGGTCTCCTTCCTCTTTGGTAACCGAATATTAACGATTAACCCCTTTTAAGGACATCGCTTTCTTCAAGCACCCGGTCAATAAGCTCACGATGCGCTTTCTTATCCAAAGACCTTTCGACGACCTTCTCCGCCGCCATTATGGTCAGGCCGGCGAACTCCTCGCGCAGCTCGCCAATGGCCTCATCCCGCTCGTGCTGGATCTCAGCCCGGGCCCGGGCGATAAGGGCCTCGCCTTCCTGCCTGGCTTCCTGCTGCGCCTGTTTTTTAATCTCCTCGCCGGTCCGGGCTGCCCGGGCCACCAGTTCCTGCCCTTCCTTGCCGGCCGCTTCTATCTGTCTGGCTACCTCTGCCTCGGCCCGCTCCGCCTGCTGCTTAATGTGCTCGGTCTGCTCCATACTCTCCCTGACCTTCTGCGAGCGCCCATCAAGTATACGCATAATCGGCTTATAGGCCACCAGATAAAGAAGCCCGAACAGGATAATAAAATTGATTAGCTGTGCCAGAAATACCGGCGTATTAAAACCCAGCGCTTCAAGTGCTGCCCACATACTCTACCCCCTTAAGCCCTACCAAGACTTTCAGAACCTCTCCTCTCGATACAGGCCGTCAAGACTTTACAGCGCCAGAATAGACGCCAGAACAAAGCCGGCGAATATCAGCACGCCCAGTACCGCGGCACCGATAATAACGCCGATAGCCAGTGGTAAACCTTCCTGTCCCATTTTTACTCACCTCATCCGACAAATAGCAGTAGAATCGCCACAATCAAGGCATAGATACCGATAGCCTCGCAGAGAGCGGCGACCAGAATCATATTGGTCATAATCGGGCCACGCGCCTCGGGGTTGCGCGCCAGTCCCTGCAGGGCGGAAAAACCAATAAGACCGAGACCCAGCGCCGGCCCCAGCAGGCCCAGGCCGGCCGTCAACCCCACGGCCAGCATCTTCATTACGGCAGCATCCATTCTGTTCCTCCTTTATTCTTGTACTGGATACTAACTATATAACCGGTTATCGCACCCGGCCTAATGGGCCTCCTCACCGTGTCCCGCCGTGGCCATGGTGAGGAACACCAGCGTCAGCCCGGCAAATATCAGGGCCTGAAGGAAACCGACCAGAAGCTCCAGCCCATAGAAAGGCAAGGCAAACAGCCACGGGATAAGAAACGCCGTCACCAGCAGCAGTATCTCCCCGGCGGTCATATTGCCGAAAAGACGAAGGGTCAGACTGACAATACGGATAAGGTGGCTGAGGAACTCCAGCCCACCGACAACCAGGTCAATAACGCCAAGAAACACGCCGCTCAGGCCGGCCTTGAGCTTGCCTCTGACAAGCTGGCCTAAGCCCTTCACAAACTGACGGAAATTGACATACAGCTCCAGGTAGCGGAAGCCCATTGTTTTCAGGCCGAAAAATAGAACCATAAAAAACGAGACAAATGCCAGGGCTAACGGCAGATTGAAATCGGTATTGGCCCCCCGGAACAGGTGCATATGATGGCCCTCCGGGTTGAGAACCTCATACGAGCCAAAGCCGGGAATCAGGCTCAGCCAGGCGTTGAAAGCAACAAATAGAAAGATGGTGGCCACAAGGGGGAAGAACCGGCGCCCGTTTACCTCCCCGGCCACGCTCTGACAGAAATCGTAGAGCGAGCCCAGGATGTACTCGAAGGCGCTCTGCAGGCGGCCGGGTATGAGCTTGAGGCGGCGGGAAACCGCCCAGGAAAAGACGACCAGAAAGACGATGGTAAACCAGGCGCCAACAATGCTGTTGGTAATTGGAAAACCAAATATTTGGAAAACCACTTCAGGCGGCAGTTCTGGGTGTGGTTTATCTATCTCTAGAAAACTCAAACCCAGGTCACCGAATAGCTCGCGGCCAATAGCGCCGCCGACAACAGCCAGGACAACAAGACCGAGGAAAACGATACCAATAATGATAACGAGGGGGAAAGAGCAACCGAGGCAGCCCTTCTTCTTCGGCTCAGACACTAATCATTCTCCCCATCTTGCCGGTCGTTCATCAGCGGTAAAACCATACGGTAAATGCCATAAACGGCTAATGCCAAACCAGCTATCAAGCCCGTTATCACCAGAAAAGGCTCAGTGTTGAATTTTTTATCAAGCCAGAGGCCACCCCACACCCCGAGAAAGATACACAACCCAACATACCACCCCACCCCCACCATTCTCAGGGCCACTCGCCACCTGCCCATACCTTGAGGAATATACCAAATCCACCCGGTTCAAGTCAAGTTCGCCAAAAAGTCAAGCCCCTCGGTCATTAAAAGACCCTAGATTTTCATCTCTAGGGCCTCTTAAGCTGGCTCTGCAAAAAACTCTCGCTTCTTACCGGCCAGCGACCGAAGGTAAAGCTTTCCCATCACTACCACTCAGGACTTGCGCTTGTCAAAGTCGTCCATATCGAGGGTATTGATAAAATCGTAGAAGGCCGACATCCTCTTGAGCTCTTCCTCGCTGACCTTGCCACCCTCACCCTTATCCGGGAGGACGGGCTTACCGGTCTCCTTGTCCAGCAGGATGCCCGCCTTGTCCAGAACCGCCTCATCGGCATATATCGGCACCTCGGCCCTTACGGCCAGCGCCATAGCATCACTGGGGCGAGAATCGATCTCCATCTGCCCACTATCCACCATAAGCAGAATTTTGGCATAGAATGTGTCGCTCTTAAGGTCGCTGATGATAATAGAACTGACGGTGGCCCCCAGGTTATCAATGACCGAGTACAGCAAGTCATGGGTCAGCGGCCTGGGCACCGTAACCTCCTGTAGTTTCACGGCGATGGCATCAGCTTCGGCAGGACCAATCCATATCGGCAGATAGCGTTCGGCGTCTTTCTCTTTAAGAATCACCACTCGTTGATAATTCATCAGGCTGACCCGAATACTATCAATAATCATCTCTATCATGGCTCAACCTCGCCCGTTCCTATAAATAATTCTACTCCTTAGCTCATACACTGTCAACTGAATTTGGTTAGAGTTATCAGAGCAGACTGTTCAGACGATTTACTGGTTATGGTATAATGTATGAGCGACAGCCAAAGACACTGTCGTCAGGCAAAAGGCCACAGCAACTACGGCGTGTTATAAATCCCAAGAAGCAGGCACGAGGAGGTACCGTGAATAAAGGTAAAAAGATTATTGCCTGGTTCAGCGAGGTTAACAAAGATGATGTCGCCAGTGTCGGCGGCAAAGGGGCCAACCTGGGAGAAATGGCTAACGCCGACATACCGGTACCGGGAGGCTTCATCGTAACCGCCCATGCCTATTACGATTTCATAGAAAAGGCCAAAATCGCGCCCAGAATCCGGAGCTTGTTGGAGCCGCTGAACCCTGCCGACAGCCGACAACTGCAAGAGGTAGCCGGCGAAATCAAGCAGACAATCATGGATGCCGCCATGCCCCCGGAAATAGCTGTCGAGATTAAGAAAGCCTACCAGCAGCTGGGCAAGGGGCTAGTGGCTGTCCGCTCCTCGGCCACCGCCGAAGACCTGCCCGAGGCCTCCTTCGCCGGTCAGCAGCGCACCTTCCTCAACGTGCAGGGCGAGGCAGAGGTACTGGCCGCCGTCCAGGGATGCTGGGCATCCCTGTTCGAGCCGCGGGCCATTTTCTACCGGCAACAGCAGGGCTTCGACCACTTCAAGGTCGGCCTGGCTGTGCCAGTGCAGAAGATGGTACAGTCTCAGGCCTCCGGGGTCATGTTTACCCTAGAACCGGTTACCAGCGACGCGAGCAAAATTGTTATCGAGGCCGTCTGGGGGCTGGGCGAGGCTATTGTCTCAGGAGAGGTTACCCCGGATCTGTACATCGTGGATAAAAATGGGTTTAAAATAACCACCAAGAAGATTGCCCGCCAGGAACAGCAGCTTATTCGGAACCCCAAGGCCGACGACGAAGAAGCCAATATCTGGGCACCCGTACCGCCGGAAATGCAGAAGAAGCAGAAGATAACCGATAATGAGGTTATCGAACTGGCCAAGATAGGCCAGCACATAGAAGACCACTATCAATTTCCCCAGGATATAGAGTGGGCCAGGGAAGACGGGGAGCTGTTCATCGTTCAGAGCCGGCCGGTAACTACCATTAAAGAACCAGCCGAGGCAGAGCGCAAAATCACGGCGCCGGTGCTGCTTAGCGGGGCGCCGGCCAGCCCGGGCATGGCCTCGGGGCCGGTGAAAATAGTCCATGACCCCACGGAAATAGACAAGGTGCTGGAAGGTGATGTCCTGGTGGCTGAGATGACCACCCCCGACTTCGTGCCGGCCATGAAGAGGGCCGTCGCCATCGTCACCGACCGCGGCGGCCGGACCGCCCACGCCGCCATCGTCAGCCGAGAGCTGCGCATCCCCTGTGTCGTCGGGGCCGAGAAGGCGACGACGACACTGGCCGACGGGCAGATGATAACCGTAGATGGCTCCGGCGGTAAAGTCTACAAGGGCAAGGTTGCCAGAGAGAAGACCACTGCCGTAACCGACCTGCTCAAGGAAGAGATTGAGACCAGGACCCGAGTTTATGTCAATTTGGCTCAACCAGAGCTCGCCGAGAACGTAGCCAAGCGCAACGTCGACGGTATCGGCCTGCTGCGGGCGGAATTCATGGTCGCCCAGATAGGGGAACACCCCAGCTACATGATAAGCCAGGACCGCGGCGGTGAGTTCGTCGAAAAGCTAGCTGACGGACTGACCATCTTTGCCCGGGCCTTTCACCCCCGCCCCGTAGTCTACAGAACCAACGACTTCAAAACCAACGAGTACCGGGCCTTAAAGGGCGGTGAAGACTATGAAGACCCCGAAGAGAACCCGATGCTCGGCTACCGTGGCGCCTCGCGTTACATCACCGATGTGGAAACGTTCAAGCTGGAGCTGGCCGCCATCAAGAGGGTGAGAGAGAAATATAACAACCTGTGGGTGATGATACCCTTTGTCCGGACGATTGACGAGCTGGCCCGCACCAAGAAGATTATGGAAGAGGAAGGTCTGAAGCGTTCCGAAGACTTCAAGCTGTGGATGATGGTCGAGGTGCCCTCCAATATCTTCCTCATTGATAAATTCCTGGATGTCGGCATAGACGGCATATCCATCGGCTCCAACGACCTGACCCAGCTCATCCTGGGCATCGACCGGGACAGCGAGAAGCTGGCCGAAACGTTCGACGAACGCAACGAGGCGGTGCTCATTGCCCTGGAAAAGGCGATTACGGCCACCAGGGCCAAGGGGGTAACCTCATCTATCTGCGGACAGGCACCATCGGTATACCCTGAGCTTACCGAAAAACTGGTACAGTGGGGTATCACCTCGGTCTCGGTAAGCCCGGATATGATTGGCACCACCAGAGAGATAATCGCCAAAGCGGAAGCAAAACTGAAAAGCAAGTGATTGAGCGGCTTAATATCCGCCAGAGGACTGAGGAGTGGGAAGAGCATCTCTCTCCCCACGCCACCAGAAGCCGTCTGTCACAGGGGCGGCAGCGGGACGAGGCACCATGCCCGATACGCACCGCCTTCCAGAGAGACCGGGACCGCATAATCCACAGCAAGTCTTTTCGCCGCCTCAAGCACAAGACACAGGTGTTCATCGCCCCCACCGGCGACCACTATGTAACCCGGCTCACCCATACCCTGGAGGTAGCCCAAATCGCCCGCACCATCGCCCGCGCCCTGAACCTAAATGAAGACCTCACCGAGGCCGTCGCCCTGGGGCATGACCTGGGGCACACCCCTTTCGGCCACGTTGGTGAAGACGTCCTGAATGAGCTTTACCATGGCGGTTTCCGGCACAACGAGCAGAGCCAGCGCACTGTCGACCTGCTGGAAAATGATGGCCGGGGGCTCAATCTCACCTGGGAGGTGAGGGACGGTATCGTCAATCATTCCAAGACCGGGGTGAGTATGCTGGGGGAAGGCTGGGGGAAAGTAAATACCCTGGAGGGGGAGGTAGTCAAGATAGCCGACATCGTCGCTTACATCAACCACGATATCGGGGACGCCATCAGGGCCGGTATCATCACCCCGGGCGACCTGCCGATATCAGCCGTCAGAGTGCTGGGCAACACCCACTCGCAACGAATCAACACCATGGTCGTTAATATAGTCGAGACCTCATGGTCGGCAAGCGGTAATACCAGCACCGGTGGCTGGCCGGGGATAAACATGAGTCCGGAAGTCCTGCAGGCAACCGACACGCTGCGCCAGTTCCTCTTCGAGCGGGTCTACAACCAGCATGCCGCCGAGGAGGAAGCCGGGAAAGCCCGGGTGGTAGTCCGCCAGCTATATGAATACTTCAACCGGCACGAAAATAAGCTGCCTGCTGAATACTCTATCCACAGCGACGAGGTAGCCCGGAGGGTGGTCGACTACATCGCCGGCATGACCGACCAGTACGCGCTGAGGCTGGCCGAGGAGCTTTCCCTGACAGGAGATAAGGTCAAAAGGGAAATCTGAAAGGGTAAAGTATCTCAGGCGAAATTCCCTCTCTCCTTTTTCTCATATCTATTCCCACCCACCGCCCTTAAGGAAAAAAGGAGAAGTGAATAGCGAAATAGTTAAGAGAGGCGGGGCGAATAAAATAAAGAGAGAGTCCAAGAGAGGCTAAGCCCCTCTCTAAAAATACCTTCCCCTCTCCTTTGAAGGAGAGGGGAACACAGGGGGTGAGGTAGAAAATATATTTTGTTATCTATTCCCACCCGCCGCCTTCCAGGGGAGAGGATACTGGAGGATAAGTAGTATAATATAAATATGAGCGTTATTGACGAGGTAAAACAGAGGCTGGATATCGTCGAGGTCATCGGCGCCTATGTACCGCTGGCCAAAGCCGGGCGCAATTTCCGGGCAATATGCCCCTTCCACAGCGAGAAAAACCCTTCCTTCTATGTCTACCCGGAGCGGCAGAGTTGGCACTGCTTCGGCGCCTGCAGCACCGGCGGCGACGTTTTCTCGTTCGTCATGAAAAAGGAAGGGTTGGACTTCGGGGAAACGTTGCGCCTGCTCGCCAGCAGAGTCGGCGTAACCGTCCCATCCCGGCGGGAACCGGAAGCAGGCAAAGACGAGCGGGAGAGGCTGTACCAAGCCAATGCTGCCGCCGCCCAGTACTTCCACGACCGGCTGCTCAACTCCCCGGCCGGCAAGAAAGCCCGAAGCTACCTGGGGGGCCGCGGGATACAGGCGGAAACCACCCGTGACTTCCAACTGGGCTACAGCCAAAATAGCTGGGAAGGGCTGAAAAAATATCTGACAGAGCAGGGCTATACCGAGGTAGAACTGGGAACCGCCGGCCTGACCATCGAGGGAGAGGGCGGCGGGACGCATGACCGCTTTCGCAACAAGCTGATGTTCCCTATATTTGATGGCCGGGGACGGGTCACCGGCTTTGGCGCCCGGGTGCTTGACGACTCGCTGCCCAAGTATATCAACTCCCCACAGACGCCGGTCTTTGATAAGAGCGGGACTCTGTATGGGATAAACCTGGCTGCTACCGCCATCAGGCGCGAGGACATGGCCATAATTGTCGAGGGCTTCCTGGATGTCATCACCGCTCACCAGAACGGCTTCAGCAACGTTATCGCCTCCATGGGAACGGCCATCACCGAGAAACAGGTGGCTATCCTGAAGAAATTAAGCCGTAACCTGACCCTGGCCCTCGATGCCGATGCCGCCGGCGAGGAAGCCATGCTGCGCTGCGTAGACTACGAGAACACCCTTGACGCCGAGATAAAGGTCGTTATACTGCCCAAAGGCAGAGACCCAGACGACGTGATTAAAGAAGACGCCAAGCAGTGGTCAGCACTGCTGGCAAAGGCATTGCCCGTGGTTGACTATACCATAGACAGTGTCACCGCCGGACTTGACCTTGCTACCGCAATGGGTAAGTCAGCAACAGTAAACCGACTGCTGCCAATAATTGCCCGCATGAAAGACGCCACCCGTCAGGACCATTATCTGAACAAGCTGGCCAGGCTCACCGGGACCAGCTATAATAGACTGGAAGCAGCCCTGAGCAAATTGAGAGACACCCGCCAGAAGAAAGGTGGGACCAGACCGGAAGATGTCTCCCAGGCCACCAGACCAGTAGTGGCCAATCCCAGAGAGGAATACTGCCTCACTCTGCTGCTCCAGCACCCGGAGCTGAAGAAGAACTACCAGGGCCTGAAACCGGAATATTTCGAGGACACGGAAAACCGGGTTATCTTTACCGCCTGGCAAGAGGCCCGGGATATAGCGTCACTAAAGGAGAGCCTCGACCCGACCATCCATGGGCGAATTGACTACCTGACAGCAAAGACAATTCCACCCAACCAGATAGAGAGGAAATTGGCCGACTGCATCAACCAGCTACATAAGTATCACCTGCGCAATCTGAAGGAAAAAAGGGCCGAGTCTATGGAACTTGACGAGCAGGACATAAAGGACAACGAGCAACTCCGTGAAGTTTTTGCCCAAGAAAGGCACATCAGGTCAGGGCAAAAGGAGGCAGCCAGATGACGACAGAAATGAACAACCAGTCGCCACATAATGAGCATGGGGAAGATGAAAATAGCGAAGCAGTAGAACATCTCTGGTCGGGGCCAAATACCGTCGAAATCGAGAAGCAGGAACATCTGGACACACTGGAGGCAGAAACAGCGCTGGAGCAATTTGAAGAGGAAGTTGACGACCCGGTGCGGATGTACCTTCATGAAATTGGCCGGGTGCACCTGCTCACGGCCCAGGACGAAAAGGTGCTGGCGAGAAAGATAGAAGAGGGCAGACGTATCGCCGAGATCAAGGCATCCTGGCTGGAGCAGCACGGAAGCCAGCCATCGGCAACCGAGATAATGCTGACCATACTGGGAGGGTTGAGCGATAAGGCCACCACCATAGAGGTTCTCCAGAAGCAGCTCGGTCGGCCGCCATCGGCCAGCTTCAAAGATTTTATTACCGATACCGAGCTACGCAAGGCAGTCAACGGTGAGATAAACCAGCAACTTATCCAGGACATAGCCTACCAGATAGACCGGTCGATACCGGCCATGGAGCACATTCTGGTCAGCCTTTCCATAGACCTGAGCCTGTTGCCCGAAGAGATTGTGCCGCTTATCGCTGAAAATCTGGCTCTGGTTGATATGGCAACGCTGGTGACCGATATCGAGTTCATCAACAACGTGCGCGCCCACGAAGGGCAACTGAAAGACTATATCACCAATATTGAACTGGAAGCGGAAAGGGCGGTGGAGCACCTAATTGAAGCTAACCTGCGCCTGGTGGTCAGCGTCGCCAAGAAACATATCGGCCGGGGCATGTCCCTCCTCGACCTTATCCAGGAGGGAAATATCGGCCTAATCAGGGCGGTGGAGAAATTCGACTACCGCAAGGGTTACAAGTTCAGCACCTATGCCACCTGGTGGATCCGGCAGGCCATCACCCGGGCCATTGCCGACCAGGCACGCACCATCCGCATTCCGGTACACATGGTCGAGACCATCAACAAACTACTACGGGTATCCCGCCGCCTTGCCCAAGAGTACGGCCGGGAACCCACCTCGCAGGAAATCGGTGAAGAACTGGAGGTATCCCCGCAGAAGGTCAAGGAGATAGTCAAGGTATCGCAACTGCCCATATCACTGGAGTCGCCAATAGGCGAAGAGGAAGACAGCCACCTGGGTGACTTCATCGAGGACCGCAACGCCATGCCGCCGGTGGATGCCGCCTCCAAACAGTTACTGAAAGAGCAGATAGACAGCGTGCTGTCCACCCTCACCCCCCGCGAGCAGCGGGTACTCCAGCTCCGCTTTGGTCTTGAGGACGGTCGCGCTCGTACCCTAG
>DUEU01000038.1 GCA_011191985.1 Dehalococcoidia bacterium | reverse complement strand
CCACAAACGTCCGCCGCACCAAAACCCTGCCTACCTCAATCTTTTCAATCGTACTCCTCCAGGCGGCGCTGCAGCTCGACAATACGCTGGCTCATGCGGAGGATAATACTTACCCCTGCTAGGTTAACACCAAGGTCTTCCATCAACGTCTTTACCCGGCGGAGCAGGGCTATGTCATCATCGGAATATAACCGGATATTGCCCGGAGACCGGGTCGGTTCAATTATGCCAACCCGTTCGTAATAGCGCAAAGTATAGGCCGGTACGCCGACCATCTTGGCAGCAATGCTTATGACATAGCAGGGCTCTCTGCCTTCTGAAGCCATAATGACCTCACCTCTCAGCCTGTTCGCAGCTTGGCCAGCTCCTCAAATAGTTTCTTTTCCTCTGACGACAGTTTAGTTGGCAGGACGACGTTTACCTTGGCAAACAGGGTACCACGGGCAGAACTGCCCAAATGGGGCATGCCCTGTCCCGCCAGCCGAAAGACACGCCCGTTCTGCGTCTCTGCGGGAATCTTCAGCGCCAGCTCAGTACCCTTGAGGGTAGGTACCTGGACCTCGCCACCCAGTGCCGCCACCGTCAAAGGGACAGCGATGTCCACATACAAATCATCACCGCGGCGCTCAAACAGTCGGTGACGCTTGACGGAAACCACCAGGTAAAGGTCACCGCTGGCACCACCGCCATAGCTCGGCTCTCCCTTGCCGGCAACGCGCACCCGCGACCCCTCCTTTACCCCGGCCGGAATCTTGACCTCCAGACGCTTTACCGAAGGCACCACGCCCGCACCGCGACAGGAGGCACAGGACACGTTTTGTATCCGGCCGGTCCCTTTACAGACGGCGCACGGCTCCTCAGTCTGCAGGGCGATGGTGTGCGTTGCCCCGCGGTAGGCCTCTTCCAGGGTTATCTCAATGGGATATTCTATATCCCGGCCGCGCCTTGGCCGGGCCCGCCGGCTCCTGGTGCCAGCACCGAAGAGGTCACCAAACAGGCTGCCCAAATCATCGGCACCAAAATGGAAGGTGGTGCCACCCTGTCCGAAATCCCAGGATGGTGCCTGCTGCCGGCCCGCCCGGGCAAACTGGTCAGCATACTGCCACTGGTCGCCGAACTGGTCGTACTTTTGCCGCTTATCCGGGTTCGACAGAACCTCGTAGGCCTCGTTTATACGCTTGAACTTTTCCTCGGCCGTCTTGTCCCCTGGGTTGACATCGGGGTGATACTGCCGGGCCAGCTTGCGGTATGCCTGCTTTATCTCTTTATCACTGGCATTCCGGCCGACGCCTAAAATGCCGTAGTAGTCCTTGCTCGCCATGCCTCTATCCTGTTTAAGCCGCTGCTGAAAAAATACCCTCTCTTACCATTATAATCCGCCCTTCAGGCAGTTGTCAACGCTTATTAAGGAAAGTTAATACTACTTTATTAATATATTCTCTTTAGCTGAATCAGGTGAGACGAGGCAGGAGACCGGGCAGAGGTATTCTAGCCCCGGCCTTCATCGCTAACCGCGGCAAATATGTCCAGAAACTGGTGCAGGATCCTCGCCGTGGCCCCCCAGATTACTCTCCCCCGGTAGTGATAATAGCGCATAACCTCCGGCTTACCATCGACAACCTCTATCTCTTCCCGCAGACTACTCTTATCCAGAATTGCCGAAACCGGGACTTCAATTATCTCCTCAATTTCCTGCCGGCTTATCCGGAACCCATAAGGGTAGGGGATAATGGCCACAAAGGGAGAAACAATGTAGTTGGAGGTTAGCGTGATGATGTCGTCCAGCCCCCCCAGTATCCTGACATTCTCCGGTGCCAGGCCTATCTCCTCAGCACACTCCCTCAGGGCAGTATTGACCAGTGTCTCGTCCTCTTCCTGGTAGACCCCACCGGGAAAGGATATCTGGCCCTTATGATCTTTTACCTGCTGTGTCCTCTTGGTAAACACCAGGTAATACTCGTCATCTTTCCGGTAAAGAGGCAGCAGTACCGCCGATGGCTCCCGGCTGGCATCCCGGATGCTTTTAACCTTCCTGCTGGCCAAGGCCCGCTGGAGTCTCTGTTCCATAGCCTAAAATATAGCATCATCCCCCTTCCAGATACAAACCTGAGCCTGAAAACAGAACAAGGCTTGACAACCAGCCACCGTTCCTCTATAATAAAAAAAACATTCTTCCCCCCAAGATTACCAGCATGATATATAAGGGTTTGAAGTACCCTTATGGGCTGCTTGGTTAAATCCTGAAGGCTTGGTTTTGTTCCCTTATGACAAAGTATATCTTTGTTACTGGTGGTGTGGTCAGTTCCGTCGGCAAGGGCATTACCGTCGCCTCCATTGGCACGATTTTAAAGAGCCGTAATATCAGCGTGTCGGTGCAGAAGCTGGATCCTTACCTGAACGTTGACCCGGGGACAATGTCACCCTACCAGCATGGCGAGGTATTCGTTACCCAGGACGGCGCCGAGACCGACCTTGACCTGGGTAACTACGAGCGGTTTATTGGCGTCAACCTCACTGCCGATTCCAACGTTACCTCGGGGCAAATCTACAGTACGGTTATTGCCAAAGAGAGGCGCGGCGAATTCCTCGGCGGCACCATCCAGGTGGTACCCCACGTTACCGGCGAGATAAAGGAGCGGTTTAAGAAGCTGGCCGAGAAATCGCAGGCGGATGTCATTATCGTCGAGGTCGGCGGCACTGTGGGCGACATCGAGGGGCAACCATTCCTGGAAGCCATCCGCCAGATGCGCAATGACGTCGGGCGGGACAACGTGCTCTATATCCATGT
>DUEU01000037.1 GCA_011191985.1 Dehalococcoidia bacterium | reverse complement strand
TTGACCTGTCGAAGCTCCGCTACCATCACGTCATCATTATGACCGACGCCGACGTTGACGGGGCCCACATCCGCACCCTGCTCCTCACCTTCTTCTTCCGCCACATGCCGGAGCTGATTAACAACGGCCACCTTTTCATCGCCCAGCCACCCCTGTACCGCATCAAGTCGGCCAAGCAACAGCAATGGATATATTCGGAGCCGGAAAAAGAAGCGGCACTCAGCCGCCTGAAACAGGCCAAGAGTATCGATATTCAGCGATATAAGGGGCTGGGGGAGATGAGCGCCGAGCAGCTCTGGCAGACCACCATGAACCCGGAGAGCCGTACCCTGCTTTCGGTAACCATAGAAGATGCCGCCGAGGCCGACCATATCTTCCACGTGCTGATGGGCGGCGAGGTCCCCCCGCGCAAGGCTTTCATTCAGTCCCACGCCAAGAGCGTCAAGAACCTAGACATATAGACCGCGCGACTTGGTGCCACTCATCCCTGCCCTGTTAGATACAACCGGTGCTGCCGGATATATTGCGCTACCGGCTCGGGGACGAGGTGGTCAACAGTCTGGCCTAAGGCTACCCGCTGTCTGATATCGGTAGCTCTTATGTCCACCATTGGCCTATCCATTAGAATTACCCGCTGAGATATGCCCGGCACATGGGCCTCCAGAGAATCAAGGTCAGGGGCTGCCTGACCCGGCCGGGGGACAGCCACCAGATAGCACAGGTCAATCAGTCTGGCCGGCTGGTGCCACCGGGGCAACTCCGAAAGGCTGTCCCAACCAAGGATGAAGTATAAGTCGGCCCCGGTACCGTATTGTCGCCGCAGTTCAGCAATAGTATCCACGGCATAAGACGGCCCGGGACGGTCTATTTCCACGGTGGAGAGCTGGTAGCAGGGGCTACCGGCAATTGCCCGGCGTACCATCTCCGCACGGTGCGCTACCGCCGTAACCGGCTGGTCCGCCTTCAGCCATGGCCGGCCGGCGGGCACAAAAAGCACCTCCTCCAGAGCCAGACGGCTCACCGCTTCGTCAGCGATAGCCAGGTGCCCGTTGTGGACCGGGTCGAAAGTCCCACCAATAATGCCGATCTTCACGCTACTGCTGCCACTCCCACTCAAAGTCGCCACAGCGTACCCGGTCGCCCGCCTTGACGCCGGCCTTCGTCAAGGCGCGGACGACGTCTTTGCGCTGCAGTTGCCGCCTGAGCTGCCCGCGAACCACAGGGTCGGCCTCTCTCATCCCGGCAACGATACGCTCCAGTTCCGGCGCGGTTACCACAAAGGTATCCCCCTCCCGGTGCACCGCCGGGGTGGTGACCCGTGGTCGGGGGTGGAAAATCTTCTTCGGTACCGGGTGAGTGACGGCCCCTTGTTCCGTTCTTTCCAGTAAGTTAAACACCTGTGTCATAAGTTCGGTCACGCCCTCCCTGGTCTCCGCTGATATGAAAAGGGCGTGCACGCCGATAGCGGCAAAGCCAGCTCCAATCTCTGATAATCGGGCCCGCACCTGGGGCAGGTCTACTTTATTAACGGCTAGCACCTGACGCTTGCCGGCCAGGGCAGAATCGTACAGGCTGAGCTCCGTATTCACACTTGACATATCTTCGACCGGAGACGAGGACATTCCATCTACAAGGTGTATAAGCAGCCTGGTCCGGGAGACATGACGGAGAAAATCGTGTCCCAGCCCCCGACCGAGGTGTGCACCACTGATAAGTCCCGGTATCTCAGCTAAGACAAAGGTCTCCCGACCGACCTCAACCACGCCCAAGACAGGACTTGTGGTCGTGAAGGCGTAGTCGGCTATCTTGGGCCGGGCGGCTGAGGCAGCTGCCAGCAGTGTCGACTTACCGACATTGGGGTATCCTATAATACCAACATCGGCGATCAGCTTCAACTCGAGGATTAAGAATTTCTCTTCTCCCTTTTCTCCTTCTTGGGCTATCCGAGGAGACTGGTTGGTGGACGAGGCAAAATGGCAGTTGCCCAAGCCACCCCTCCCCCCCTTCGCTACCAGCAGCCGCTCACCTTGCCCCCCAAGGTCACCGCTCACGGCACTGCCGCCTACCTGTGCCTTCTCCGACACAACCGTACCCACCGGTACTCTTATTTCCACATCCTTTCCCCTACCACCATGCTGCTTCTTACCTCTGCCTGGCTCCCCATCACCCGCATGGTAATACCGCCGGTGTTTAAAAGCACGCAGGTCAGTCAGAGACTGGTCAGCGACAACATAGACACTACCGCCATCACCACCATCGCCACCGTCCGGGCCACCAAAGGGGATGAACTTCTCCCTGCGAAAGCTGACAGCACCCCTTCCACCATCACCACTTGTTACTACTACTTCTACTATATCAAACATATCTCTTCTTATAGTTATTAATTAATAATTATAATAGGCCCTGTGGTGAAAATTCCAGGCGGTTGATTACGTAACTCTAGCGGCGGTGATAGTTTTCCACTCTATCAACCATGGAACTTAAACATTGGTGTCATTCTTGTTGAAAAGTCCGGACTTTTAGGGGATAACCTGTGGCTGGCAGCCGCTGGGCTATTACCCGGAGCGCAGTCGGCTCAGGGCATCGGCCAACTTGGCTTTCAAGGGGTTATTTGAAGCCAGTTCGGTACTGATCCTCTCGCAGGCATGTATGACCGTCGAGTGGTCCCTGCCCCCCAGCTCCTGGCCTATCTGGGCGAACGAGCAGTTGGTTTCCTGCCGTAGGAGGTACATGGCTATCTGTCGGGCCAGGATAGTCTGTTTGTCCCGCTTTCTCGCTGTTATGTCGTCGGCGGTAAGACTAAAGCTGTCGGCAACTGCCTGGATTACTACCTTGGTGGTAGGAGGCGTGGCTCGTGTTTTGCCGTCGGCGATATCAGTGATTGCCCGCGCCGCCAGCCCGGGGGTGATTTCGGCTCTCACCAGCCGGGAAAAGGCGATGACCCGGTTGAGCAGGCCTTCCAGTTGTCGGATGCTTTGCTCTGCTGGCTGGGCGATAACATCCAGGGCTTCCGCTGGGATAACTACCCCCTGAAGTTCCGCCTTATTGTGCAGAATAGCCCGGCGTGTTTCAAAATCGGGGGGCTCAACGGTGGCCACCAGTCCGCCTTCAAAACGAGAGCGCAGGCGTTTCTGAAGTAGCGGCAGTGACTTGGGTGGCAGGTCGCTGGAGATGACAATCTGCCGGTTGGCGTTATGCAGTTCGTTGAAGGTATAGAAGAAGCTTTCCTCTGTCTGTTCTTTGCCGCTGATGAAGCGTATGTCATCGACCAGCAGTATATCAACGTTGCGGTACTTGCTGTGGAAGTCCTTCGTTTTGCCCTCACGCAGGGCGGTTACGAATTCATTGGTATACTTCTCCGCGCTGACAAAAAGCACGTTGCGGTGTCTGGCCAGGGCCGCTAATCCTATTGCCTGGAGCAAGTGGGTCTTGCCCAGCCCCACTCCGCCGTATATGAACAGGGGATTGTATTGCTGCCCCGGGTTTTCGGCCACCGCGAGCGCTGCGCTGCGGGCTAGCTGGTTGCAGTTACCAGCGACAAAGGAGTCAAAGGTGTATCTTTCATTGAACATGGCGCGGCGGGATGTTATGGTAGCATCGGCCTTAGTATGCGAACCGTCGTTTTCCGGTAGCCCTTGATGGCAGTTGTTTACCTGGAAGACCAGCTTGATGTCGGCGGCGGTGAGCCCTATCAACGTCTTTTCCACCAGCGAGCGCAGTTTCTTGTCCAGGTATTCGGTGGTGAAGGTGTTGGGGGCACCAATAATGATAGTATTATCTTCGTAGCTCAGACCAACCGTCTTTTCCAGCCACGTCCGGTAATTCTGTTTGCTGACTTGTAATTGCAACTCACCCAGGGCAGTCTCCCAGATTTGTTGCGCCGACTTCAATCCCATATATTCCTCGTACCGTTGTCTGATAGACCACTGTGATGAGCACAGTACCAACCCACGCGTCCATGTACCGCCGATAATAGCCTGAGGACAGCAGCAGGCGTAGCCTGAAGTTGAGGGAGGGTAAATAAAAAGGATGTTAATAGGATACCATGCCATTTTTCCTCGGGGGCAAGGCTCAAGAAACTGGTTGCGGGTTATTTTACTCCCCCATTTCCCTTTGAAATTTCCATCGGACTTGGTTTTTTAGGCGATTTCTGGATGGCAGGTAGGGAAAATTACCGGCCGAAAAATTTTCACCATCCGCTGATGGCTGGCATGTTTGGACAACCTCAGCCAGTTATTGATATAGTATCTGCGTAGGTATCTGCTAAGGGGTCAAGATTGCGCATAGTGTTTATGGGCACTCCGGAGTTCGCCGTTACCCCTCTGGAGCACCTTCTGCTTAATCGCTATGAGGTGGTCGCCGTTTATACCCGGCCTGATAGACCGGCTGGCCGTGGTCGCCACCTGGTGGCGCCACCAGTGAAGACGTTGGCCGAGAACTGGCGGTTACCGGTTTTGCAGCCCCCCAACCTGGTAGAGGCAGCTGTAGTGGCCGAACTGGCTGAGTACCGCCCTGATGTAATCGTGGTCGCCGCCTTTGGTCAGATACTGCCGCCGGCGGTGCTGGCCCTGCCGCGCCATGGGTGCCTCAATATTCATCCTTCCCTGCTGCCCCGGCATCGTGGGGCCTCGCCGGTAGTTTCCGCTATTCTGGCCGGGAATGAGTTTACCGGTGTCAGCATCATGCTGCTGGACTCGGGTTTGGACACTGGGCCGGTATTGGTCAGGGCCCAGATAGCCATCGCCGCTGGGGATACTACTGGCTCACTGAATGGCAAGCTTGCCCGCGTATCGGCGGGTCTTTTGCAGGAGGTGTTACAGCGCTGGCCCCGGGGCGAGATTACTCCCCAGCCTCAAGATGAGGCCGTCGCCAGCTATGGCGGCGTAATCACCAGTGAGCAGGGTGAGATAGACTGGAGCCTGCCGGCGGTTGATATATGGTGCCGGGTGCGCGCTTTCCAGCCGTGGCCGGGGTGCTATACCAGATGGCGGGGTAGGCAGCTCAAGATTATTGAGGCGGTGCCACTGCCTGATGCCAGCGCCGTCGGGGTAGGCCGGGTGGTGGCCTTGCCCCCGGTGGTGGGGAGGCCGGGAGTGGCCTTCGGGGTTGGTAGCGGCCGTGGTGTCCTGGGGATAGGCCGGGTGCAGATGGCCGGGAAGCGTCCCGTATCGGCGGCTGAGTTCCTCCGCGGGCAGCGGCAACTAATCGGGGCGACCTTGCCCCAAGAGGATTGACCAGGAAGGCGGTGGTCGGTTAGCTTCAATAGGCAGGCTGGAGAGGGATTAGCTTGGAATACTGAATAAGTATTGACAAAGTTCGCTAATAGCGGTATAATTATTCTTTACAGCAGATGCATATTTTATATCCCCATATGTTTTATTTTATCTTTCTCCATTAGCTATCGTTTTGGCTTCACATCGTTACCACGTAGATAAGCATGTATACTTGTATAAGGGTTAGGTGACAGATGGCTTCGAAGGTACCAGTTAATTCTACTAAGGGCGGCATGACGCCAGTCGCCCGCAAGTCTTTCGCCCGGTTTCCCCAGGTACTGGAAGTGCCTAGTCTGATCAAGGTGCAGCTGGACTCCTTCCGCTGGTTTCAGGAAGAAGGACTCAGGCAACTCCTGGAGGAGATTTCCCCGATCGAGGACGCCACCGGCAATCGGTTGGAGCTCAGGTTTGTGGACTACGAGTTCCGCAAGCCGCGTCACAGCGAGGAAGAGTGCCGCCAGCGAGACCTGACCTATTCGGCGCCGCTCTATGTCCTGGCTCAGTTGCTGGTAAAGGAAACCGGCGAAATCAAGGAGCAGGAGATATTCTTTGGTGACACCCCGCTGATGACCGCTAACGGTACCTTCATTACCAGTGGCGCGGAGCGGGTCGTGGTCAGCCAGCTGATCCGGTCGCCGGGGGTCTATTTCACCGTGGAGCAGGATGCCACTACCGGTCGCCAGTTGTGTTATGCCAAGCTGATACCAGTTCGTGGGGCCTGGCTTGAGTTCGAGACCGGCAATCGGGATGTAATTTACGCCAAAATAGACGGCAAGCGTAAGATTCCGATCACTACCTTGCTGCGGGCGGTCGGTTACGGCAGCGACCAGCAACTTCTGGAGACCTTTGCCAAGGAGGATGGTGATGCTGAAGGTGGGTTTATCCGGACGACGATGGAGCGTGAGCCGCTGATAGCCGACGAGGGTGAAGCCCTGCTCGACATTTATAAAAAGCTGCGCCCCGGTGACCCGGCCAATATCGAGAACGCCAAGCGGCTGGTGCATAACCTGTTTTTTAATACGGCCCGTTACGACCTGGGGAAGGTAGGCCGGCACAAGCTCAACAAGCGGCTGGGCCTTAACGTGCCCGAGAGGGAGCGTGCCCTGACCCGGGAGGATCTGGTAGAGATAGTCAGGCATATAATCATGGTGAATAACGGCGACGACACCGCCGACGATATTGACCATCTGGGAAACAGGCGGGTGCGTACTGTGGGCGAACTGATACAGAACCAGTTCCGTAACGGCTTGTTGCGCCTGGAGCGGGTGGTCAGGGAGCGGATGAGCATTATTGGCACTGAGGCCGCTACCCCAAGCGCGCTGGTTAACGTTCGCCCGGTGGTGGCGGCGGTCAGGGAGTTCTTCGGTGGCTCCCAGCTGTCGCAGTTTATGGACCAGACCAATCCGCTGGCAGAACTGACGCATAAGCGCCGCCTGTCGGCCATGGGCCCGGGTGGTCTATCCCGGGAGCGAGCCGGATTCGAGGTTCGCGATGTGCACTTTTCCCATTACGGGAGAATTTGCCCTATTGAGACCCCGGAGGGGCCCAACATTGGTCTCATCAGCTCTCTTGCTACCTATAGCCTGATTAACGAGTACGGCTTTATCGAGACGCCTTACCAGCGGGTCATTTCTGAACTGGATGGCGCCGATAAGCGGTTGCCGGGCCGGAAAGTCAGGGAGGCGGTGGTCGATGAAAGCGGCGATACTATTGTTAAGGCCAATGCCGTGGTGACGGCCAAACTGGCCACTAAGCTGGCGGCGCTATCGCCGATAAAAGTCCCGGTGGTACCCTTCGTTTCCGACGAGGTCGTTTATCTCTCGGCGGACAAGGAGGAAGAATACACCATTGCCCAGGCTAATGCCCGCCTCGATGAAAAGAATCAATTTGTAGATGACCGGGTTGAGGCCAGGCTGGGTAACCGCTACCTGTGGGAGGTGCCCGGGAACATCCAGATGATGGATGTTTCCCCTAAGCAGATATTCAGCGTGGCCGCGTCGCTGATACCCTTCCTGGAGCATGACGATGCCAACCGTGCCCTTATGGGGGCCAATATGCAGCGGCAGGCAGTACCCCTGCTTCGCCCTGAGACGCCACTGGTGGCTACCGGCATGGAGGTTGAGGCCGCCAAGCACAGTGGTCAGGTGCTTTTTGCCTGGGAAGGGGGCGTGGTAACCTCGGTTACCAGTGCCCGGATTGTGGTTACCGGTGACGATGGGGCGGAATATGTTTACCCGCTGATGAAATTCGTGCGCACTAACCAGGGAACCTGCATTAACCAGCAGCCGGTGGTAAGCCGGGGAGACCGGGTGGAACCGGGCGCGGTTCTCGCTGATGGTTCGGCAACCGAAAGTGGCGAACTGGCTTTAGGGCAGAACGTGCTGTGTGCCTTTATGAGCTGGGAAGGCTATAACTATGAGGATGCCATGGTCGTCAGTAAGCGCCTGCTCGAGGAGGATAAATTCACCTCCATCCACATTGAGAAGCATGAGATAGAAGCGCGGGATACCAAGTTGGGCGCGGAAGAGATTACCCGGGATATACCCAATGTCGGTGAGGAAAGCCTGCGGGAACTGGATGAGGACGGCATTATCCGCATCGGTGCCGAGGTAGGTCCTGATGATATACTGGTGGGCAAGATTACGCCCAAGGGGGAGACGGAGCTATCTGCGGAGGAGAAACTGCTACGGGCTATCTTTGGCGAGAAAGCCCGGGAGGTGAAGGACAGCTCGCTAAGGGTGCCCCATGGTGAGTGGGGCAAGGTGATTAATGTGCGGGTCTTCTCCCGCCACGCTGGTGATGACCTGCCGGCCGGCGTCAATCAATGGGTACAGGTATGGGTTGCCCAGAAGCGCTCGGTTTCGGTTGGCGATAAACTGGCCGGCCGACATGGCAATAAAGGGGTGATTGCCAAAATCGCCTCGGTCGAGGATATGCCTTTTCTTGATGACGGCACGCCGGTGGACATCATCCTCAACCCGATAGGCGTCCCCTCGCGCATGAATGTTGGTCAGGTCCTGGAAACACATCTCGGCGGGGCAGCCCATGCCCTTGGTTTCAAGGTGATGACGCCGGTGTTTGATGGCGCCGATGATGCCGGCATTGAGGATGCTCTGGCCAGGGCCTGGCTGGCGCAACAGGCGGGAGCGGTAAGCACTGACCCCAGAGATAATAGCCACAGCGTGCGGCTGGAGCTGGCCAAGGCGTGGCTGAACAGCCTTGATTATGATGGCGACCGGGTATTTGACAATGCCGTTACGGGGGTAGCCAAAGAGGTCTGCCTGCGCCTCTGGCTTGAAGGGCTGGGTATCGCCAGCCGGGGCCTCAGCCCCGAGGAGCTGGATTCGGCGGTAGAGAAGGTCAAGACGGAGCGTAATCTCATCCCGCCGATTATGGGCAAGGTTATCTTGCGCGATGGACGCACCGGCGAGCCATTTGACCAGCCGGTAACCGTGGGCTGTATCTATATGATGAAGCTTATTCACCTAGTGGAAGACAAGGTTCACGCCCGTTCCACCGGGCCTTACTCCCTAATTACCCAGCAGCCGCTGGGCGGTAAGGCTCAGTTCGGTGGTCAGCGCTTTGGTGAGATGGAGGTATGGGCTCTGGAGGCCTACGGTGCTGCCCATAACCTCCAGGAGTTCCTGACCATTAAGTCGGATGATGTCAGCGGCCGGGCCAAGACCTATGAGGCAATAGTCAAAAACGAAGATATTTTACCGCCGGGGGTGCCGGAATCATTCCGGGTTCTGGTTAAAGAGTTGCAAAGCCTGGGGCTGGCCGTCGAGGTGGTCAGCGAAGAAGAGGAAGAGGTCGGCGCTGCCGTCGAAGAGGAACCAGTGGCTGAGCTGGTAAGTGAACTGGCCGCGGGTGAAGAAGCAGAGGCCGGTACTGCCGTCGAAGAGGAGAGCATGGTTGCGCCAGAGGGGGAGCTGTCCGTAGCGGAAGAGGCAGAGGCCGATGCTGCTGTCGAAGAAGATAAGGCGGTAGCACTTGAAAGTGAACTATCCGGTACTGAAAATAGCGATGGGGGAGAGGTAGAAGAAGATGCTTGAAGTCAACGATTTTGACGCCGTTCGGATTTCCCTGGCTTCGCCGGAGCAGATAAGGAGCTGGTCTTATGGTGAGGTAACCAAGCCAGAGACCATCAACTACCGCACGCTAAAGCCGGAAAGGGACGGGCTTTTCTGTGAGCGGATATTCGGCCCGACTAAAGACTTCGAGTGCTATTGTGGCAAGTACAAACGGATACGCTATAAGGGGGTCATCTGCGACAAGTGCGGGGTTGAGGTCGCCCGGGCCAAGGTGCGCCGGGAGCGTATGGGTCATATTGAACTGGTATCCCCGGTGACTCATATCTGGTTTGCCAAGGGGGTGCCCAGCCGCCTGGGGGTGCTTCTCGATCTTTCTCCGCGCAGCCTGGAGCGAGTGCTCTACTTCTCTCACTACATTGTAATCTCTGTTGACGAAAGTGCCCGCGAGGAAGCAATCAAACGGTTGGAGGCGGAGTGCTCCGAGAAACTCACCGAGCGTCAGGCGGCACTGGAGACAGCGGTCGCCGAGCTAGAGCAGCAGCCGGCGACCGTGGAAGAGGTGAATGAAGCCCAGCGTCGTTTTGTTGAGGAGCGGACGGGGCTTGAGGAGCAGTTGGCGGCTGAGCTGGAGCAATTGAGGGGCCTGAGCCCCCGGCAGTTGCTCACCGAGACGCAGTATCGTGAGCTCAAGCATAAATACGGGCCGATATTTGAGGCGGGAATGGGGGCCGAAGCCATTCTCCGCATCCTGCAGGGTATCTCCCTTGACGATATGCGTACCGAGTTGGTGAGGGAGACACGGTCTCCGTCAAACCAGCGCCGCCGCAAGGCCTCAAAGCAGTTGCAGGTTGTGGAGGCCCTTCGCCGCAGCGGTAATAAGCCGGAGTGGATGGTCGTGACCGTATTGCCGGTGCTGCCCCCTGAGCTTCGCCCCATGGTTCAGCTTGATGGTGGCCGGTTTGCCACCAGCGACCTCAACGACCTCTATCGGCGGACCATAAACCGCAACAACCGGCTGCGCCACCTGATAGAGATCGGGGCGCCCGAGGTTATCATCCGCAACGAGAAACGCATGCTCCAGGAGTCGGTCGATTCCCTGATTGATAACGGCCGGCGGGGGCGGACCGTGTCGGTAAGCGGTAACCACAAGTTGAAGTCGCTCTCGGATATGCTGCGGGGTAAGCAGGGGCGCTTTCGCCAGAACCTGCTCGGTAAGCGCGTTGACTACAGTGGACGCTCGGTTATCGTGGTCGGTCCGGAGCTTCAGCTTCATCAGTGTGGCTTACCCCGGCGTATGGCCCTTGAGCTGTTCAAGCCGTTCGTGATGCGTCGTCTGGTGCAGTCCGGGCTGGCCCTCAATATCAAGAGCGCCCGGCGGCAGGCGGAAAGGGCCAAGCCGGAGGTCTATGATATCCTGGAAGAGGTTATCAAGGAGCGGCCGGTACTGCTCAACCGGGCCCCCACCCTGCACCGGCTCAGTGTCCAGGCATTTGAACCGGTGCTCATCGACGGCAGTGCCATTCAGCTCCACCCGCTGGTCTGTTCTGCCTTTAACGCCGACTTTGATGGTGACCAGATGGCCGTGCACGTCCCCCTGTCCCGGGCGGCCGTCCAGGAAGCTAGGGAGATGATGCTGAGCATCCATAACATGCTGGTGCCAAGCTCTGGCGAGCCGATAGTCGCCCCGACCCTGGACATTGTCCTCGGTTGTTATTACCTGACGACCATGAGGTCTGGTTGCCGGGGTGAAGGCACTGTCTTCGGCAGTTTTGAGGAGGCCCGGCTTGCCTATGACCTCGGTCGGGTTGACCTCCAGGCTGGAATTGAGGTCAGGGACCAGGAAAACGGGGGGCAGCGGCTTAAGACCAGTGTCGGCCGTATTATCTTCAACGAGATTTTACCGCCCGAGCTGCGCTATATGAACCGGGTGGTCGATAAAGGTGCTATCAAACAGATAGTCGCCGATGGTTACCGCCTGCTGACCCACGAGCAGACGGCAGTCTTGCTGGATAACATCAAGAGGCTGGGCTTCCGCTATGCCACCAAGTCGGGGATTACCGTCGCCATGAACGATATTGAGATCCCCCAGAACAAGCCCAAGCTGCTGGAGGAGGCGGAGGAACGGATTAATATCATAACTAACCAGTACCAGCGTGGCCTTATCACCGAGGACGAGCGCTATGACGCCGCGGTCGGCGTCTGGATGGAGACTACCGACCGCATCACGGAGGACATCTCGCAGACCCTCGACCGCTATGGCGGCATCTATATGATGGCCACCTCCGGGGCCAAGGGTAACATCTCCCAGATAAGGCAGATGGCCGGTATGCGTGGGCTGATGACCGACCCGTCGGGTAAGATCATCGACTTCCCCATCAAATCGAGCCTTCGTGAGGGTTTAAGTGTTGTGGAATACTTCATATCCACCCACGGTGCCCGTAAGGGTTTGGCCGATACCGCCCTGCGGACATCGGATAGCGGCTACCTCACCCGGCGGCTCATCGATGTTGCTCAGGATGTAATCATCTTTGAGGAGGACTGCGGGACCGGCGATGGCATATGGGTTTCTGAGCCGCAGAAAGGGGAGTTGCTGCCGTCGCTGGCTGAGCGTGCCATCGGTCGCCTGGCTGCCAGTAAAATAGTTAATCCCCAGACGGGTGAAACCATCCTTGAGCAGAACGAAGAGCTCGATCAGGAGAAGCTGGACGAGATTTTGGCTTTGGGGATAACCAGGGTACATGTCCGCTCGCCCCTCACCTGCCAGTCACGGCGGGGGATATGTCAGCGGTGTTACGGGCGAGACCTGACCCGCCGCTCTCTGATTGACCTGAGCACTGCTGTAGGCATTATCGCTGCCCAGAGCATCGGTGAGC
>DUEU01000036.1 GCA_011191985.1 Dehalococcoidia bacterium | reverse complement strand
CCTCGTAGGTTTGTCCAAGGTGCCAATTATATTAAGCAGCGTTGATTTCCCGCTCCCAGATTCACCCACTAAGGAGTTAAAAGAACCCTCTTCAAAGCTCAGGTTAATATCGAAAAGCACCTGCGTGTCAATAGCGCCGCGGTATATCTTGTCCACATTCTTTAACTCGACGACACTAGCCATTTCAGCCTTCCCGTATGACCTCGATAGGATCTAATTGAAGGGACTTTCTGGCAGGTATGATTCCGGCCAGGGTTGAAGCCACTACCGCAATTAGCCACGACCTGATGATAAAATTGTAGCCAATATAAAGTTCAATTAGAGCCGTCCCGTCAGGATTTTTAGTAAAAGTGCTAAAAGCGTATAGTAAGCCGAGTCCTAACGCTACTCCCGAGATCGAGCCGACCAGACCAATCAACAAACCCTGATATATAAAAATCATACTGGCCGACAGATCCTTGATACCAATTGCTTTCAGGATACCAATCTGTCGCGACTTCTGAAGTACACTTATTGCAAGCACACTTGCGATAGCTATAACTACGGATAGAATTATTACTGCCTGTATTATCGTACTCGATGTTTGCTGACCGTTAAGTGCACTGAGAAGATCCTCGTTCTGTTCCTTCCAGTTCTCTACCTTGATGTCTTCATTATCCAGTTCTTGCTCAATTCGAGAGGCTATGGTATCCGCCCCGAATACATCATCAACGGTCATCTCTATCGAGGTTATCCTTCGGTCAAATCCAAATATCTGCTGTGTTGTCTCAAGGTTGGCAATAATCAAACTTTTGTTTATGCTAGCTACGCCTAGGTCATAAAAGCCAGCTATGGTAAATGTGCTACTAATACCTTCTGGAGATGATATGGTCAAGCGATCGCCAACACTTACTTCTAGTTCTTCTCTAAGGTCCCGTCCTACCAAAACATCCCGTCGTGATTCGATTCGGCCGCCTTCATATATCCGGTTATTGATGCTGTAAATTCTATCAGCACGCTCTAGATTAAAACCTCTAACTAGTACAGGCATATTGGTGTTTTCGTCCCTGACGAAGCCGTTGGCGCTGGCTGAGACAGATACTGCTTTCGTGGAGCCAAGGCGCTCAATAATGCTGACCATTTTCTCCCAGTCACGTATGGTCCCGATATCCGTTGCTGACGTGATAATGATTTGCGGTGAATTACCGATTGTTTGATTGACTAGGCTCTTCTGGAGACTATCCAGTAGCAGTCCCACGAATACTTGAATCGATATGGCAATGGCCATTCCAACGACAATTAATATCGTTTGCGTTTTTCCAGATTTTAGAAATCTTAATGCTATCCTGAACGACAGCATTGTCAACCGCCTTACGACAAGTTCTTAATATCTTCAAAGTTATGCAAGAGTAGGTCAACTCCCACATCATCACAGGCGCAAGGGTTTTGCTCGAAAGCTAAACCACCCGCTATTATCTTGAAATCAGCGTCAGTAGTCTGTCTTAGCTCACGTATCCTGCTAATGGTCTTTCGAGCGGCAACAAGGTTGTAATAGTTGGTCACACTGATGCCGACATATTTAGGTTTCACGTAACCGATCGCCTCCAGAATTTCCGCCTGAGGAGTATTTGCACCAACAAATATGGCGTCGAAGCCACATATAGTGAAGAAATCGGCCACCATTCTTGCACCTATCTCGTGGAGTTCCTCTGGAGGACAAACTACAATCACCTTACCTTTGGCTGCTGATCTGTATTTTCCGTCTCTCTCTTTGACTACGTAAGGATAGCAACACTCAATGACTGTTCGTATGATTGAGGTTCGTACGTGCTCTTCCCAAATACATATAGCCTTTTGCTTTTCCCGGCAGAAGCTCTCCCTCAACGAGGGAGCAAGGATTTCATCGTATAGCGTTACAATGTCTAAATCGTTTTTTTGTAGCGCGGTGAGAATGAAATCTACACATCCGAATCTATCGTCTTTATCGAGATAAGAGAGAAACTGCTCATAAAGAGCGTGCATACTATCACCTCGATTCTAACCTTATATCTACAAATGCGATCAAGCCTTAAGTCTACTCGATTTAGATAATACATACCATAGTATATACAAGTTATTCACCAAAAGGAATTGCGTATCAGCTCTGAAGCCATAGTTCCTTTTACTAACATCGTGATTTCGGTTAGAACTCCACACTTCGCTCAGTGGGCAAAAGCCCACTTGACAAGATAGGGTGATATCGCTATAGTCCATTCCACAATCCTCATAGAAGTCTCGAATGCACCCTCTAATCAGACATATGGATAGTGCTATGAAAGTAAAGGTAGTCACCGATAGCACATCTGATATTCCTGCCGAACTGGCGGATGCCCTTGGCATCACCATAGTACCCGTTTATGTCCGGTTTGGCGATGTGGTTTACCGTGATGGGGAGGAAATAACTAGCGACGAGTTCTTCCTGAAGTTGACTAGTTTGCCTGTTCATCCGGCAACTTCTCAACCTACACCAGATGACTTTGTGCTATACTACGTTCGTGACATTGACAAGTACCAGAATCGGTAAGAGAGGCTAGAATCCGTGACTTCTGGATTACAGTGAAGGTAATGGCGAAAGTTGAAGGATGGAATGACTACAGACCTCCTCAAAACCAAACTCTACATTCCCCAGGTCCGACGGGGATTGATTCCTCGCCAACGCCTGCTTGAACGTTTGAATATCGCCCTAGACCAGAAATATATAGTGGTGCCTACTTCATGGTTAATCTATGGATTCAGTCTAATTCCATCTTCTCCCCATAACAACTTTCCATCGCCGCTTATTCTTTGGATATAGGAAGAGGTCTTGCCTTTGAGATGTGCCCCAGCAGCCCAAGTGATGAAAAATCCGCCGTTTCCGTCCGGTGAAATCTGTGCCGGTGTTGAGTAGCTAGCCCAGTAAGGGGGTACCATCGAAACCTTGACACCATTTTCTCCCCAGAGTTTTTTGCCTTCAGCATTCAAGCGTTGTGCACAAAGAAACTTGTTTCCATTCTCCGCATAGTTCCAGGCAATAACGGCACCACCTACCCCACCATCTGCTGCACAGTAGTATATGATGTTGGTGGGTTCACCTGCTTGTCCAATATTAATGCCAGATCCCGGCCATATGAAATTACCTGCAGCATCCAGCCGCTGTGTGTAAATGTTCTGTAAATCTACCCAGAAAACCGTGGTGTTTTCAAAAGCATCACCAATTATACGAGGGTCATGCGCCATCTCAGCGAGAAATACACCATTCTCTCCCCATAGCATCACGCCTTCGCTACTAATAAGCTGGGCGTAAAGGTCATGTCCGATGATTTTACGCCCATCCTCACTTAGAACCCCCTGCACCCAAGTAGCCAAGGCGCCACCTTCGCCGTCAACGATAATCTTCCTGTTGAAATCTCCCCTGACATAGCCAGGATTACGTGTATTCGTCAACTGCAAACCACCAGTTAGCCAAGCAACCTGACCCTTGGCATCAATCTTCTGGATGAAAATATTGCCTTCACTGTAACTGCGATTGTCTTTCCAGATTATGAAAATATTACCGCTGTCATCGCTGGCGATATCGAATTTGTCCAGTCTGGTTGTAGAAATCTCCGTATACCACTTTTGGTTGCCGCTATCATCTGTGCTTTGCAAACAAAGATGGCCATCGCCACTGGCCCAGGTAGTAATGACACCACCGAAATTATCGCCAACTGCCCTAAAAAATGCGGGCATACGTATCTCGTTTGCGGATATCCGGACTTTGCCAGTTGACCAGACGGAATTGCCTTCCACATCCAACTTCTGCGCCCATAGAGTATCTCTGACTGGGTATACCACAATGACATTTCCCTGGCCATCACCTATTAATGATGCAAAATCTCCCTGATAACTGATGAAGTCTGCTGAGCCAGTGCCAAGCTCTAATCCCTTCTCTCCCCAGAGAGCACTACCTTGCGCTCCGAGCCTCTGTACATAGGTGTTTGCTTCCTTACCATTATTGACTTCATAGGCAACAATGACGTCGCCAGAGCTATCTGGAATAGCGTGTGGGTTGCTAACTGAAAACTCAGGGGGTCTTCCATCAATTTTGGGGCAGCCGCAAAGGCTTATTATCATTCCCAAGGTTATAATTACCGCTAGTCCTGCTATCAGCTTTTTCATCTTCCACCTCTATCTAAGGAAATATTCTATCTGTGAGAAGATTACCATAAGAATTTCTTCATATTCTAGGTGTAGTTAACTCATTGCCTCGGAATTATTCTAGCTGGTTACCAAAACCTCCTCAACTTGCTCCTCAAGCTTCATGTCCGACGCCCTGTCCTCATAAAAGATACCACTTCTAAAGTTAGAGTAATAGCGGAGTGAGCTTCAAATTGATTGAACATAAGAATAGGAGACTTGATACCCTGATTCTTTCAAACATCCCCAAATAAAGTAGGCCTTCTGAATGTAGTAGGCCGTGCAGGTCTCGAACCTGCGACACCCTGATTAAAAGACACAGGTCTATCGTTGTTCAATTTCAGTAACATGATATATAATGTTCAAAGGCTCAACGTTCAGGACACCAAAGGAAAAGTGTCACCAGAGGAAACTTACCGCGCCAATTAAGGGGAAGGCATCTAATAAGCAGTGGCAGATATAATGTGATTAGGTTCGGCGATAAAACTTGTAAGCCTCTTCACGTGCCGCTAAAGGAGTTACGGTAAAAACACTTCTTAGAGTGCCCTGATTCCCGGATCCAGGTTAATTATTTAGAGCTAATGGCTTGGCCATCCTGAATCCCGATATTCTGGAATAGTAGACGAACTGTATCAAATCCGGCCATGGCATACATTCCAAGGCAGGAGGAAGCGATGAAAAAGAGGGACGGAAATGAAGGAGATATGATGGAAGGAGACAGCCAACGAACAACCGTTACCCGTGGAATCGCCCAGAAGCAAAACATCAGTCTAACGGTGAACGGGAAGCCATACGAGCTCATGGTGGGGAAGGACATTACCGCTGATCACACACTGGCCTATACGCTCAGGGAAACACTAGGGTACATCGGCACGAAGATAGCCTGCGACCATGGTTCCTGCGGGGCCTGCACGGTTCTCGTCGATGGAGAGGCAGTATTATCATGCATGACGTTGACCGTGGAGTGCGACGGCAAGAATATCACCACCATCGAGGGCCTGGAAAGTGCAAAAACCGGAGAATTGCACCCACTCCAGCAGTCCTTTATCGACAACACGGCTTTTCAGTGTGGTTTCTGTACACCGGGAACAATCATGAGCGCCAAAGCGCTGCTGGACAAGAACCCTTCACCCACAGAAGAGGACATAAAGAAAGAACTGGCAGGACACTACTGTCGATGTGGAAGTCAGTATCTGGTTATCAAAGCAATACGGGCGGTAGCGGAGAAAGGCAGGTGATATGAATGGGCGGAGAACTTAGGCACATAGGAAAGGCAACACCGCGGAAGGACGCCCGGATTATAGTAACGGGAAGGGCACAGTATATTGATGATGTTAAGCTGCCGGAAATGCTGTACGGGAAGGTCTTGCGGAGTCCGTATCCCCATGCCCATATCAGAAATATCGACACCAGTAGAGCAGAAGCATATCCGGGCGTCATGGCCGTACTTACTTATCAGAATGTTCCCTCATGGAAAGGGGGAATACCCTACCACCGCCCCGTCTTGGATAGTACAGTGCGCTTTGTTGGCGATGCTGTCGCTCTGGTAGCGGCCGAGACCGTGAAGATAGCCGAGGAGGCGTTGGAACTAATAACTGTAGAATACGAACAGTTGCCAGCCGTATATGACGCCGCGGAAGCCACCAGTCCCGAGGCGCCTCAGCTCCATGAAAAAATTCCCGGCAATATTTTCCCCCGTGGTTACCGTCCCATCGGCGATAAAGCCCTGCAAGAAATTGTTATGGGCGATGTTGATAAAGGCTTTAAAGAGGCTGACTTTGTCGTGGAAGGGACATGTGCCTATGAAAATATCCCGAACCCCCTACCACCCGAGCCACCAGGAGTAATAGCTACCTGGGAAGACCCCGAGCATCTGACCATCTACACCGCCTCGCAATCGGCAGCCATGAACCGGAATTTTCACCAACCCCTCCTCGGGCTCATTGATCTACGGGTTATCGGCACTCAGTGTGGCGGTAGTTACGGTACTAAAAATGCCAACATGATACCGATGGTTCATGCCACGGCATTAGCTAGAGCCACGGGCAAGCCAGTTAAAATATATTTCACCAAGGAAGAGCATTTTAACGCCTACTCATTACGTTTAGGTTCTCGAATTCACGCTAAGATGGGAATCAAGAAAGATGGAACGGTAACGGCCCTGGCCGGCGAGTGGTTTGTGGATACCGGCGCTGCTTCCGAGATGGCGCAGGTCCAGGTTGCCGTTGGCTGCGGCGAAGCACAACTCCTGCTGAGGTGCCCGAACTGGAACCTTCAGCCCTACTTGGTGTGCACCAATCGCAATCCTTCGGGAGTGGTTAGAGGTTTTGGTGGTCAGGAGCTCAAGAGTGCCCTTATCCCGCTGTTGGCGATAGCCATGGAGAAGGCTGACCTTGATCCGCTTGAGTTCTTTAAGAAGAACTACGTCAAAGCCGGTGACGGCTATTACTGGCGGGACGGAATCTGGTGGGACTACCGGGGTATAGACTTCACCAAGGCCATGGATAAAGGCGCCGAGGTTTTTGGCTGGCACGATAAATGGAAGGGATGGGGCAAACCGACGGCGGTTAATGGCAGCAAACGGATAGGAGTCGGCGTGGGAGTACACGGTAATGCTGACATCGGCGAGGATGAGTCTGAGGCCTATGTGAAATTAAGCCCCGACGGCAGGGCAGTACTCCATGCCTGCGTATCCGAGGCCGGCATGGGGGAAAGAAGCGCCGTATGCAAGATGGTCGCTGAAGTGCTGAACCTGCCCCTCGACAGGGTTGAAATAACCGCTCCGGATACACAGGTGAATCCTTTTGAATTCGGACTGGTTGGTTCCCGGGGGACCTATACAGTGGGCTCCGCTACCATCGCCGCCGCCGAAGACGCCAGGCGAAAACTCTTGGAACTTGCCGCCCCGGTACTCGGCGTCAAGCCCGAAGAACTGGAGACCAAAGACGGCCTCATATATATAAAGGGCAAAGAGCAAGCGGCGATTCCGTGGCGGAGGGCAATGGGCATAGCTCGGACAGTAACCGGCCAGGGGCGCTTTGAGACCGACTATTCTCTGTGCAACTGCATGATGATATTTGCCGAAGTCGAAGTCGATACCGAGACCGGAAAAGCAGAACTGCAACGCGTCGTCGCTGCTACCGACTGTGGTCAAATCATTGATCCGCTTGTTCTTGAAGGCCAACTTCATGGTTCCCTGGGATCAGCGGGGATAGACACGGCTCTATTTGAGAGATCAGTCCTGGACAGGAGTACGGGGCACATAATGAACTGCAACATGATCGACTACAAATGGCGCACATATATTGATCTCCCCCAATTCCAAAACGTAATCCTGGAGACACCTATTCCAAGTCACCGTTTTAAGGCTATAGGAGTTGGCGAAGTAGCGCCTGCACCCGGACCCAGCGCAGTCCTTATGGCCATCTCTAATGCCATTGGCAAGCAGATAATGGACTATCCGGCAACACCCGACAAAATCCTCAAGGCTTTGGGCAAGATATAGAGGAGACGAAGAGTGATGAAAACTTTCAACCACTTCAATGCCAGAACTTTAAGTGAAGCCATCCGATTGCTGAAAAATTATCAGGGCAGGGCTAAGCTGATTGCCGGTGGAACGGACCTCCTCGGTACGCTCAAAGATAGAATCCTTCCCAACGACCCTGAGGCCATTATCAACATCAAGAGTATCCCAGGCCTGAATTATATCAAGGAAGATGCCAGAGGACTGAAGATAGGGGCCCTAACCAAGCTGGAGGAAATAGCCCAGTCTCCCGTAGTCAGGGAGAAATACAAAATCATTGCCGAGGCTGCTGAAGCCGTGGCTAACCCCCAGATTCGCCGAATGGGGACGATAGGTGGCAACCTGTGTCAGGACGTGCGCTGCTGGTACTACCGGTTTCCCCACAGCATAGGGGGACGTATCATGTGCTATCTGAAAGGCGGTAAAAGCTGCTACGCCCTGACCAGGGAGAACGAGTATCACTCTATATTCGGAGGTTGGAGAGAGGCCAGTCCGCCCTGTTCTTCAGCTTGCCCGGGCGGCGTGGATATACCCCTGTACCTGAGCAAAATCAGGGAGGGAGACCTGCGTGAAGCCGCCAGGGTGCTGCTCGATACCAACCCGATGCCGTCAATAACGGGGCGAGTGTGCCCGCATTTCTGCGAGCAAGATTGTAATCGGGGCGAGTTCGATGAATCGGTATCAATAAGAGACATCGAGCGGTTCATGGGCGATTACATCCTTGAGAATGCCGACGAAATCATGCAAGCCCCGGAAACCGAAACTGGCCGGAGCATAGCCATTATCGGTTCAGGACCAGATGGTCTCTCGGCAGCGTACTATCTCAGGATGTCGGGGCACCGGGTCGCTGTGTTTGACCGAATGGAAAAAGCCGGCGGGTTGCTCACTTATGTTATACCGTCATACCGGCTGCCGAAGGATATCGTGAATCGGGTAGTAAAGGCCATTGAAAACACCGGAGTTGAATTTAAGCTTAAAGTAGACGTCGGCAAGGACGTAACTCTGGATGACCTAAGGAGAGACTTTGACTGTGTCTTCATTGCCAGTGGCGCCTGGCTTCCGGTATCCATAGGGCTGGAGGGGGAGGAAGCAACCAGATTCGGACTGGAATTTTTGACCAATATTAACCGCGGGGTTAGAGAAGTTCCCGGGAAGAAGGTCCTGGTAATAGGCGGCGGCAATGCGGCCGTTGATGTGGCCACCAGTGCTCTGCGCCTTGGGGCCGAGGAAGCGATTATGGCCTGCCTGGAATGCCGGGAGGAGATGCCGGCACTTCCCTGGGAGATTGAGCAGGCCGTCGAAGAGGGAGTCAAACTGATGCCTTCATGGGGACCGCACAGGGTCCTCAAATCCGGTGGGAAAGTCAGGGGGATGGAACTGGTCCAATGCACTTCGGTCTTTGATGACCAGGGTTGTTTTGCGCCCACCTTCGATAGTGCTGTCAAGGAGACAGTGGAAGCCGATCAAATTATGATGGCGGTAGGATATGCCACCGACCTCAGTTTCATTGACCCCCGATGGTCATTGCAGGTTGAGCATGGTTTGATAACGGCTGCCCCGGAAACCCAGGCGACCAATGTGCCCGGTATCTTTGCTGGTGGGGCAGTAGCCCACGGGCCAGCTACAGTTATAGATGCCATTGCGGCCGGGAAGAAGGCCGCAGCCGCTATGGATGTATATTTAAAGGTAACCGGCGCCAAAGCCGGAGATAAGGCCGGGCCAGTAAGCAAACCTTTCCTGAAGTTCAACAGTGAAAGTCTCCAAAGATCAGAAAAAGCGAAGATGCCAAAGCTGCCGGTAGCTGAGAGAAGCATAGATGCTGAGGATGCTCTTGGTCTTGGTTTGAGTGAGATTGAAAGAGAGGGAAACCGGTGTTTCAATTGTGGCTGTGTATCCGTGAACTCTTCGGATATGGGCGTGGTGCTGCTGGCTTCAGGCGCCCGGTTAAAAATTGCCGGGCCGAGAGGCACCAGGACAGTCCCCGTTGGAGAATTTTTCAGTTCCTTAAGAAAGAACCTCGAAGCGGATGAGATAGTCACCGAAATCCAAGTCCCCCGGCCTCCAGATGGAGCCACGCAAATGTTCATCAAGTTTAGACTGCGTGAGGCCGTTGACTTCCCCATCGTCAGTGTCGCCTCGGTAATCACGGTTGACGGCGGTGTTTGCCAGGATGCGAGGATAGCCCTCGGCGCAGTTGCCCCGTCACCAATTCGGGCAACAATGGCGGAGCAGGCGATAAAGGGAAAGGACATTAACCCGGCAACGGTGGACGCAGCATCGGCAGCCGCGATCAGCGGGGCTATACCACTGAACATGAACACCTACAAAGTTGAGATAGCCAGAACGCTGGTAAGAAGGGCCATACTCCCAGAATCCCGGTAGTGCCCTGTATGTAGTCAATAAAAGTTGACCAATTTAGGCTATTAATTTAGCGGATACTCAAGAGTCCATATTATCGGAAATGGGCTATTTAGAGGAAGTCGCAGATATCAAGAAAGAGGATTTACCCGAAAACGCCATAATAGACAATGAGGGGATTCTAACAAAGGTATTATATCTGGCATTGTGTATTTCCTACGGGAAATGAAAAACAGAGAATAGAGTTTATATTTGATTATGTGGCGAAGTTATCGAATCAATATCAATCGGTATTCCTTTGGTCCCCGGCGCAAAACTAAAGCCTGCCCTTCAATACTTTCGTTGAGTGATATTGTACGCCTCTCATCGGTTACACGAAGATTATT
>DUEU01000035.1 GCA_011191985.1 Dehalococcoidia bacterium | reverse complement strand
CTTTTTATACGGCCTTTAGACAGCCGGAATAGTGCCCTTGGTTGCCATATATATCGCCAGGGCTTGGTGCCGTCTGAGCCCTGCTTGAATTTTTCCCCGATGGCTACCAGCAAGTTGGCCATGCCAAAAAAGCCGTCCATTCCTCCCGACAGGGCCAGCCTGAATCCCTTCTCTACCCTCTCCTCAAAGGGCAACTCTTCCGCTTCGCGGAGGGTTGGTAAGAACTTAAAGCCAAGATCATCTTCCACCTTGCGGGCTACATAGCCAGTCAGATAAGGAGGCTGGGCCATGGCATGCAGGATCTGGAAACCGTCCTTGATAGATATGTCACCGTGTCCTTTGCACGTGCCAAAGATGGCCATAGCGCCAAAGTCTATCGATGCTTCCTGCCAGAATCTATGGCTGATGGGCACCCACTTGTGCGGGTATTCGCCTGACCGGCCTAAAGTCTGCACCCAGGTATATGGTTTGGCGGGCAGGACATCCTCGCGCTGCTCCAGTAGTTCGGGACAGTAATCGGCATAGGTGGTTAGCGGTACCTGCGCCCGGAACTCGGCCACGGACCTGGGCAGGGTACCATTCATTAACTTTCTCCCCAGCTGGCATCTGTTTAAAAGCTGGATTTGCTCCAGCAGCAGCCGTTTCTGGATATCCATAAACTGCTCCAGGCTGAGGTCGAGGAAGCCACAGCACATCTGCCATAGCTCTTCATGTCGGCCTTGCTTAACCAGTTCATTTATGGTTGACATAGCGCCCTCCTTATGCTGGCGGCTTACATCAACACTATGGCATTCTTTTCCTCAATTGGGAAGTAATTAACTTCTAGAACAAAGTTCTATTGTATTGGAAAGACCGGTTTTCACAGCTAAATACATGAGTAGAACAACTAATATTGGTAAAACGGGGGACAATAAATTAAGCAAAGAGGAATCACCCGGTGGTGGGGGCAGTGGGACTCAAACCCTGATGGGAAGCCTTAAAGCATCAGCAATAAAAAGGCATGAAACCCTGCCGCCAGCGGTGTCCGTTATTTTATCCGGGTAGCATAATTAGATAACTAGCAGCTTGACTATTTTATTGACGCTATCAAGCGTCTCCAGATTCGCCAGTAACTCCAGCGCCTTTTCGGCATTATCCCGGCTTACTGTCTGGGAAAAGTCAACGTTGGCTCTGTATTTATCTTTGATTTCATCTGTCGACAGAGGGTTATTTTGCTGGTCACCCTTGGGGGTATCGGTGAATTCGGAAAATATCTGGCCGTCCTTCATCCTGACCTCAAGTTTGGCGCTCAGGAATGGCGCTCCGGGCAGTTCCGCCAGCCGTATTTTCGTGATAAGGTCGTTAAGTTGGGGGTCACGAATCGCTGCCTCAGAGAAGTGCTCGGGTTTGACATCTCCTCTGAGTAGGCCACAGGCCACCGTGTATTGGCAGTTAAAGGCAGCATTACCGTGGGGAAATTCCCCGATTCGGAAAGGTTGTGACATGAAGATGTCCAGACCTTTCTGGCACAAGTAGAGGGTTACTTCCTCAATATCATCGGCCTTTATATTATGTTGGCGCGCGATAGCCACGGCACAGTCAATAGGCGGATGAGTACCGCGACAGGAAGGGTATGGCTTAAAGAGGGATTCGGTGTAGTATTTTTTGCCCAGGTCCTTGGTCAGGATTTCTGGATTGTTACAGCCTCCGGTATAAAGGCTGTAGTAACCGTACTTACTGAGCAGCATGTCTTCCGGCCCAGTCCAGCCGGCTTTGGCCAGCTGCGCGGAAAATATGCCATTTCGGGCTGATAGACCCTGGGGCAGTTTGAAGGCGGTGCTGCCGTCCCAGATATTTTGTACCGTCGCCGCCAGCTGATTTAAGGTTATACCGAAAGCATGCCTCATCTGCCGTTTGTTCAGGCCAAGCAACCGCCCGGCAATAGCGGTAGCCCCGATGGCATTTATCGTGCCAGTGTCGTCCCAACCCTCGTCCAGCCAGAAGCCAGCGGCGGCAAGTACCCTTATGGCCGCGTCATCACCAGCCAATAGAGCGGTAATCAGTTCCTTGCCGTTAATATCCATCATTTCCCCCAGGGTAATGGCGGTCATCACCGTTGTCCCGCTGATATGGGCGGGGATATCGGCGCCATCGATCTGGGGCACCAGGGCCTCAAAATCAAAGGACCGGGCCATGATGCTGTTCACCATGGCTGCGTTGTGGGCGGGTACCTTGCCGCCATGGACGAGGATCGGGGCTTCTTGCTTCCCGCCCCAGTCCTTGACTAGTTTTACCAGTGCCGCGTTGCCGGCAGCATTGGCACCGCCAATGCCACAGCCCAGCACGTCAATAATCCGGTACCGGGCGTTCTCTATTGTTGCCTGGTCGAAGTTCTCGAAACGTGTCTCCAGGACATTAGCTGATAGTGCCTCAATAGCCGTGTTTTCATCATTGCCACTCATGGTTATATACCTCCCTTGAAAATCTTACCCGCCGTTGTTTCGCATGGCTAACGGAGAGAATCCCCCGAATAAGGATGACTGGAGTATGTCGGGCGACTTTGTCAAAATGATATACCCCGCCTGTATTTTGTGTCAAGCCTGCGTACTGATGTTGCCTTCCGCGAATCTCAGAGGGCTTTACTAAAATTAGCTTTAAGACGTATAGTGGGGAGAAATACCTGAGGCCAAGCTTTTAAAGACTGAATCCTGGCCATAACTATATTATATGATGATATGCTTTAAAGAGATATCTCACGATTTCCCGTTACTGCTTGGCGCCGGTACGGATACTTAACGTTTACCCGAAGCTAAACTAAGGGCTTCAGCAAACGCCTCCGGTTTCTGCGAGCCTATTAGTAGCCGTTTGCCGTCGGAAAGCACCAGTTGGACTCCGCGATTACCGCTGACGTTGTAGGCTTTCCCCTGTCTTCCGTAGCGGATACCCCAGCCTCCGTAGTCTCTGAGTGGGCGGTAAATGCGTACTTCGAATCCTTTTATATCTTCCAGTGCAATCTTGTGAAAGGAGAGATGAAATGGGAAAAAGCGAATATAAAGGCCGTCGCTATGGACTTCTGTCGTTAAGTTTATCTTGTACAGGAAAGTGGGTAGCATCAGACCAAAGATGACGGCAACGATGACCAGTACCGTATCCGGCGCGGGATTACTGCCGAATGGTATTCCTAAGAATAACTGCTGGATTAATCCATATATGGAAAGCAGGGAGATAAACAGGACTGGTAACCACAGCCATAATTGACGGAAGTGCTGGGTTTCCCGATAAAGTGGATATACTCTCAAGGGTTAATATACCTTTTTTCTTACTATTTGCCCGATTACCCCGAAAGTGATGAGCGCCATGCCAACAATCGTGGTGACTATTACGCTTGGCACCGGTGTCGAATCAGCAAGTCGCTTCAGCAATATGCCGAGTAAAGCCCAGTCAACAACCAGGCAGTAGAATATGTCTTTTCGGGTGAACAGTATAGTCAATGCAATGGCTATCCCAACAACAATGACGGCGACCGCCCAGAATGGCTCGCCCAGCCCAAACGTATTCCAGTTGATGTCAACCAGCAGTGCGGTAACGTTGGCAATGGTGGCTATGGTTATCCAGCCGAGATAGATGCTGAAAGGAAGATGTACCAGGTATTTTTCAATCGTTGTTGACCCTGATTTACCAATCCGCAGCCGTAAATAGATTGCGAGCAGAGTCCCTAATAGTATGAGCATTATAACCAGGGATAGCGGTACGACTTCATAATGCCAGGCGAAAATCCAGCTGATATTTGCCAGGCAGGAGATGAAAAACAGCACCCCGATATTCCTGATGAAAGATGACTCAACAGTTTCTTTTCTGAGGGCAACAACCAGGCTATAAATGACAAAGATAGCGAGCAGGAGATAGATTACCCCCCAGATAGAAAAGGTCAGTCCGGCGGGTACAAAAAGGTTGGGATACTGGTCAGAAAGCTCCCCGATAGTCTTATTGTTTATGGGGAGGGCATTGGCCAGTCCGTTTACAGTGACAGTGCCCAGAAACCCAACGAGGTTTAGCAAGGATAACAATAGAAGTCGGCTTTTGTTCATAGCTGCCTCCTTTTATTTGATACTCCCTGTAGAACCGGCCTCAGGAAATAATATGTTACTCTCACCACCTTGTCAATCATGGGGCGGGGACATATAATTGCAGATAATAAGATGGTGCCCGGCTATAGCTGGGAATACGAGGAGAGGCTGTCATGGCCGAGGCATTTCTAACGGCGGAAAACCTACACAAAAGCTTTAACGAGTATAAGGCGGTCAACGGAATTTCTTTTACTATTTATAAGGGCGAGATATTCGGCCTCTTAGGGCCCAATGGCGCTGGCAAGACCACGACGATTCGTATCCTCTCCACAGTTCTGGAGCCGAACAGCGGCGACGTTACGATAGGGGGGCAGTCAATACGTCATAACGCCGATGCTGTTCGCCGCCTCATCGGGGTCTGTCCTCAAGAGCTGGCCCTCTATGCCGACCTGTCGGCGCTTGATAATCTACTCTTCTTTGGCCGGATGGTGGGCTTGAATGGCAAGGAGGCAAAGTCCCAGGCGATAGCTAACCTTGAGCTGATGGGACTGCTGGACAGAGCCAAGGGGAAGGTAGACAAGTTTTCCGGGGGCATGAAGCGGCGCATCAACCTGGCTATTGCCCTTATGGGCCGCCCCCAGCTTCTCTTTCTTGATGAGCCCACGGTTGGCATAGACCCCCAGTCACGTAACATGATCTATGAGACTATTGAAAGCCTGCGGGACGGCGGTATGACCATTCTCTATACTACCCATTATATGGAAGAAGCCGACCGCCTGTGCCATCGCGTTGCCATTATGGATGGAGGCCAGATAATTGCCTTGGACACTCCTCACGGGCTCAAGAGTATGATTGGGTCGCCGGAACAGGTGACCCTTGAGGATGTCTTCTTGAAGCTGACCGGCCGGGGCCTTCGCGATTAAGACTGGTATGATCAGAGTCTTTATAATTACCCTCAGAGAAGTCCGCAGTTACTTACAGGATAAGGCTGACCTAGCCTTCAGCCTCCTTTTACCGGTGGCTATTTTTGCGCTGGTGTACGGTGCCTTTAGTGGCCAGTCACTCTTCAATGGGACTGCCTACATCGTGAATGAAGACCCCGACGGTACATATTCCCAGCTCCTCATAGAACGGTTGCACGAAAAGGAGAGCCTGGAGGTGAGCCTGCTCACCGGGCCGGAAGCAGATGCCAAGCTGCAAAGGTCTGACGTGCTGCTGGTGGTTCATATCCCTGAAGGTTTCTCCACCCGGCTGGGCTCGGGTCGGCCAACCCAGATCATCTTCCGACAGAGAGGCAACGGAGGACAGGAGGGCCAGATAGTGGCCAGTATTGTCCGTGGCGAGG
>DUEU01000034.1 GCA_011191985.1 Dehalococcoidia bacterium | reverse complement strand
CCGTTCAATATCTACCGGGCGCTGCGGACTATCAACCCATCGCCCTACATGTTCTTCTTCGACCTCAAAGACTTTCATATCATCGGGGCATCCCCGGAGATTCTGGTTAGAACGGTGGACGGCATAGCGACCACCCGCCCCCTGGCCGGGACGCGGCCGCGCGGCCAGACCCCGGAGGAAGATGCCCGGCTGGAAACGGAACTGCGCCACGATGAGAAGGAGCGCGCCGAGCACATCATGCTGGTAGACCTGGGGCGCAACGACATCGGGCGGGTCAGCCGGCCCGGCACCGTAGCCGTCAGCGAGCTTATGGATGTGGAACGCTACTCCCACGTCATGCACCTGGTCACCAACGTAGCGGGGCAACTCCGCTCCGACATGACCCCTTTCGATGCTCTGCGCACCTGTTTTCCGGCAGGCACGGTGTCCGGCGCCCCCAAGATCCGGGCCATGGAGATTATCGCCGAGCTGGAGCCGGATAAGAGAGGCCCCTACGCCGGCTGCGTTGGTTACTTCAGCTTCTCCGGTAGCATGGACACCGCCATAACCATAAGGACAATCGTCATGAATAAAGGCATAGCTCACGTTCAGGCGGGGGCCGGTATTGTCTACGACAGCGTGCCCACCCGCGAATACGAGGAGACCATGAACAAGGCCCGGGCTCTACTGAGGGCCATCGAGGAAGCCGAGGTGCTGGGTTCCGCGGAGGAGGCAGCGTGCTCTTACTGATAGATAACTACGACAGCTTTACCTATAACCTGTTCCAGTACCTCAGCGAGTTGGGGGCGGAAGTCAGGGTAGCCCGCAACGATAAGATAACCCTTGATGAGGTTGAGCGGCTCGGCCCGGAGCGTATCGTAATCTCGCCGGGCCCGTCCACCCCGCTCAACGCCGGGATATCAAATGATGTTATCCGGCACTTTGGTGCCCGGCTACCCATCCTCGGTGTGTGCCTAGGACACCAGTGCGTTGGCTACAGCTACGGCGGCAGTATCGTCTCCGCCCGGGAGATAATGCACGGCAAGTCATCGCTGGTCCACCATAATGATACCGGTATCCTCCGGGGCTTGCCTGACCCCTTCCCCGCCATACGTTACCACTCGCTGGCCGTGGCCCGGGAAGGGCTGCCCGACTGCCTGGAGATAACCGCTTGGACTGCTGACGACACCATCATGGCCCTGCGCCACCGCCAGCACCCGGTGGAGAGCGTCCAGTTCCACCCCGAGTCGTTTATGACCCACGCGGGTAAAGATATACTCAGAAATTTTCTGAGATTAATTGTAAGGTAATTTAATAAGGGAGAGTGAAAGAGGGGTTGCACCCCTCTTAGGAAATCTTCCCCCTCTCCTTTGAAGGAGAGGGGGACAAAAGGGGTGAGGTAGAAAAATGATTAAAGAAGCTATCGCCCTGCTGGTAGACGGGCATTCGCTAAGTATGGAACAGGCGGCCGAAGTCATGGAGGAACTGACCGAGGGCCAGGTAACTCCGGCCCAGTTCGGGGCCTTCGTCACCGCCCTGAGAATGAAGGGGGAGGCTCCGGACGAAATCGCCGGGCTGGCTGGTGTCATGCGGGCCAAGTCCATCCGGGTAAATACCACCGGGCCGGTAATTGATGTTGTCGGCACGGGTGGCGATAACTCGGGCAGCTTCAACATATCCACGGCCGCTGCCTTCGTGGCCGCCGGTGCCGGGATTAAGGTAGCCAAACATAACAACCGCGCCATGACCAGCCACTGCGGCAGCGCCGATGTCCTGGAGGCACTGGGGATACGGATCGAGCTTGATGCCGGTCAGGTGGAGGAGTGCCTGGAGAAGGTCGGTATCGGCTTCATGTTCGCCCCCGGCTTTCACCCGGCGACGAAGTTCGCCGTAGCCCCGCGGCGCGAGATTGGCATACGCACGATATTCAACATCCTCGGCCCGCTGACTAACCCGGCGTTGGTCGAGACACAGGTCATCGGCGTGCCCACAACAGAGCTCGGGGAAAAGATTGCCCAGGTGCTCTACCGAATGGGTTCAAGGCACTCGCTGGTGGTCAACGGCCTCAACGGCATGGACGAAATAACGATTTCGAGTGGCTCCCAGGTCTGGGAACTGCACGATGGCGAGATAACCAGTTATCAGGTATCACCCGAGGACTTCGGGCTGGCCAGCGCCGGGGTAGAGACAACCCGCGGCGGCACCCCTCAGGAGAACGCCGCCATATTACGTTCGGTGCTGGCGGGGAATAAGGGACCGCACCGGGACGTGGTGTTGATGAATACCGCCGCCGCCGCCATGGTCGGCGGCCGGACGGGTTCTCTGTCCGGGCTGGCGGCATTAAAAGAGGGCATGGCGATAGCCCAAGAATCAATCGACAGCGGTCAGGCCGGAGAAAAGCTGGAAAAGCTGGCCAAACTGAGCCAGAGCCTGGCAGGATAATTTATGATTTTAGATAGCATTGTCGCCGACAAAATGGATGAGCTGGAGCGGCAGCAGAAGGTAGTGTCCCTGGCGGAGCTCAAGGAAGCCGTAGAGGACCAGTGGCCGCCCCTGGACTTTGCCGCCGCCCTGACCGGTGACAGCATGCGTCTCATCGCCGAGGTCAAGAAGGCATCGCCTTCTAAAGGGATACTATGCGCCGACCTCGACCCGGCCCGGCTTGCCGCCGCTTACGCCAGCGCCGGTGCCGCCGCCATATCGGTCCTGACCGAATCGCGGTACTTTCAAGGTAGCCTAGAGAACCTAGCGACCATTCGGGCCCGACTCCCCGACATACCGCTACTGCGCAAGGACTTCATACTGAAGCCCTATCAGATATTAGAGTCACGCGCCCAGGGGGCCGACGCCCTGCTCCTCATCACGGCCATCCTGGATGACGTCGGACTCGAGGAACTGCTCTCCCTGAGCCATGACCTGGGGATGCTATGCCTGGTCGAGGTACACAACGAGGCTGAACTGAAAAGGGCACTGGCCTGCCCGGCTAAAATAATCGGCATCAACAACCGCAACCTTAAAACAATGTCGGTCGACCTGGCGGTGACCCGGCGGCTCCGCCCCCTCATCCCACCGGACCGAATAGTGGTCAGCGAGAGCGGTATAAAGGGTCCGGATGATACCCGCAAGATGAGGGAATGGGGAGTTGACGCCGTACTAGTCGGCGAGGCGCTGGTTACCACCGGTGACGTAAAAGCCAGGATAAAGGAGTTACTTGACCAGGGTTAAAATATGCGGCATTACCGAGACCTTCCATGCCCGGGCGGCCACCGAGGCCGGGGCCGACTTCATCGGGGTAGTCATTGCGCCCAGCCCCCGTCAGGTCACGCCGGATAAGGCACGGGAAATCATGGCCGCCGTCAAAGACCAGAATTATGCTACGCCCGTAGTCGGCGTATTCGTAAATACGCCGGCGCCGACGGTAAACTTCCTGGCGACCTACTGCGGGCTGGACTGGGTGCAGCTCAGCGGCAACGAGACCTGGGAGTACTGCCAGCACATCGAGAAACCAGTAATAAAGGCGATTCATATATCGGCCGAGTGCACCGAGGACGAGCTTCTTGCCCAACTGGAAAATGGCCGGCGATTATTAAGCACCAGACCGCCGGTCTTCCTCCTCGATACCTTCATCGAGAAGCAGTACGGCGGGACGGGCCAGGCATTCCCCTGGGAGATAGCTCGCCAGGCAGCCGCCGCGTTCCCGGTCATTATCGCCGGCGGGCTCAACTCAGAGAATGTCGGTCAGGTGATAGCCAGTCTGCGCCCCTGGGGAGTCGACGTCTCCAGCGGCGTCGAGGATAACGGGGCTAAATCCGAAAAAAAAATCAGGGCGTTTATCAACGCGGCAAGGTCGGCACAGTGACGTTTAAGATTATAAATAGCAAGGAGTGATGGTAAGATGCTGGTGGTTATGAAGAACGATGCTAGCGAAACACAGGTACAGGCGGTCATCCAGGAAATAGAAAAAATGGGTTACCGCGGCATTCCGATGCCCGGTATCGAGCGGACGGCCGTGTGCATTGTCGGCAACAAAGGGCCAGTGGAGGACGCGGTGCTTCTAACCCTGGATGGGGTCAAGGAGACCATCCGGGTAACCAAGCCCTACAAACTGGTTAGCCGGGAGACCCAGCCAGAAGCAACGATTATCACCATCGGCGATGTCCGGATTGGTGACGGTAAGCCGGTTTTGATGGCCGGGCCCTGCGCCGTAGAGAGCGAAGAGCAGGCCCTCACCATAGCCCATGAAGTGAAAGAGCACGGTGCCCAGGTCTTTCGCGGAGGTGCTTTCAAACCGATGACCTCGCCCTACAGCTTTCAGGGTCTGGGGGAGGATGGCTTGAAAATACTGGACAAAGTCCGCCGGGAGACGGGGCTGTTAATCATAACCGAGGCTACCGACCACACCAATATCGAAGTCGTGGAGCAATATGCCGATATCATCCAGATCGGGGCCAGGAACATGCACAACTACTCCCTGCTGCGCCGGGCCGGCCAGACCACAAAGCCGGTGCTGCTCAAGCGCAGCTTCGCGGCCACTATTGAAGAGCTGCTCATGTCGGCGGAGTATATTATGTCCGGGGGCAATACCCGGGTTATACTCTGTGAGCGCGGAATACGCACCTTCGCCGACAATACGCGGAATACCCTTGACCTAAGTGCGATACCGGCGATTAAAGAAGTCAGCCACCTGCCAATCCTAGTCGACCCCAGCCATGCCGCCGGGCGAAGGGACTACGTCATCCCTCTCTCCAAGGGAGCCATTGCTGTCGGCGCCGACGGACTGCTGGTAGAAGTGCACCATGACCCGCCCCACGCCCTTTCTGACGGGATGCAGTCCCTGTACCCGGAACAGTTTGCCGAGTTAACCTGGGAGATTAAGAACTTAAAAAGATGGTGACTAAAAAAAGAGAGCTCGCAATGGAATACAGCCGCGTTATCAGGATAGAAACGGTAAGGACCTGCCCAATAATCGTTGGCGCCAACCTCATCGATGACCTCGGTGAGTGCTTTGATTTTAGCGGCTATTCAAGTATCGTCCTGATAACCGATGCCAGGGTGAACAAGCTTTACGGCCAGTCGGTGACCGCAGCTTTGCAGACAACCGGCAAACGTATATCGGCCTTAACCCTGCCGGTGGGAGAGCGGACAAAGTCCCTCAGAGTGGCCGAGCGCGGCTACCGGTTCCTGCTGGAGCACAACACCGACCGCCAAGGGCTAATCTGCACCCTGGGCGGCGGTGTCGTCGGTGACCTGGGCGGCTACCTCGCGGCCACCTACCTGCGCGGCGTTGATTATATCCAGCTACCGACAACGTTCCTCGCCCAGATAGACAGCAGCATCGGCGGCAAAGTGGGCGTTAATTTCGGGGGCAAAAAGAACATGGTGGGCAGCTTCTACCAGCCGAGGGCGATTATCGCTGACGTGTCGTTTCTGAAGTCGCTAACCCCGGCCGAGATGCGTAACGGCCTGGCAGAAGCAATAAAGTACGGCCTAGCCATGGACACGGCACTGCTCCAGATGATGGAACGTCAGGCGAACGAGTTTACCACCGCCGAGCTGGTAGACATCGTCAGGCGGTGTTCCGCTCTCAAAGCCGGCATTGTTGAGGCCGATGAGACGGAAAGAAGTGGACAACGGGCGATACTTAACTTCGGCCACACTATCGGCCATGCGGTAGAAGCCGTTACCGGTCTGCAGGTACGGAGTCACGGCGAGGCGGTGGCTATCGGCATGATGGCTGCCGCCAGGATAAGCGAGCAGGCCGGCATGCTGGACAGCAACAGCCGGCAAAGGATTGAGAAGGTACTCCGGAAATATGGGCTGCCCATAAGCTGCCGCGAAGCCAGCCCCGACGACCTGCTCAGCGCCATACATTTCGATAAAAAAACGACCGCCGGCCAGACTGCCTGGGTCTTGCTCAGGGGTATCGGCAATGGTGTGGTCAACCAGCACGTAACGGATAATATGGTAAAAGACGTGCTGAAGGAGATATGCCGGTGAAAATTCTGGTTATCAACGGCCCCAATCTCAATATGTTAGGCAGGAGAGACACAAAGCACTATGGAACAGACACCCTGGAAACAATAGAGCACCAGCTCGTCGAGAAAGGGCGGGAGTTGGGCTGCGAACTTGCCTTCTTTCAGTCAAACCACGAAGGGGCCATCATTGACTATCTTCAGGAAGCCGCCGTTGATGCCGATGGCATCCTGATTAACCCCGGCGCCCTGAGCCACTACGGTTACTCCCTGCATGATGCCCTGGTCGATCCCGCACTGCCGGTGGTCGAGGTACACCTTTCTGATATCCACGCCCGGGAGACCTGGCGGCGGACTTCCGTGCTCGCCGATATCATTATCCGCCAGATTGCCGGCCTCAAGGCGCAGAGCTATTCTCTGGGACTGGAGGTCCTGGTTAAACACATCAAGGGCCAGGAGACGAAGTGAGCGTAAAGATAACACCATCGGCAGTAACGGGAACCGTGGCGGCGCCGCCATCGAAGAGCTACACCCACCGGGCCATCATCGTGGCTTCACTGGCCGACGGCGAGACACGGATTATCCGTCCACTGCTGTCAGACGACACCCTCCTCACCATTGATGCCGTCCGCCAGCTAGGGGCTGCTATCGAGCAGAACGGAGACATGCTGAAAATCACCGGCACCGGCGGACGTATCAACGTCGCCCCCAATTCCGGCGTGATTTTCGCTGGCAACTCAGGGAGCACCGTCAGGATGGCCGCCGCCGTGGCCGCCCTGTCCCCCACCAGGGTGGTACTGAACGGAGATGCCCGGCTCCGCCAGCGCCCGGTCGGTGACTTACTCTCCGCATTGGAAAGCCTGGGCGCCCGCGCCCGTTCCCTCAACAGCAACGGCTGCCCGCCCATCGAAGTCCAGGGGGGCCGGCTCACCGGCGGCGAGGTTACCATTTCCGGCCAAGCAAGTTCTCAGCATATCACCGCGCTACTGATGATTGCCCCTTATGTCAATAGCGGGGTAAGTATCAAGGTCGTTAATGGGCTCCGTTCCCGGCCATACGTGGCTATTACCCTAGATGTCATGCGTGCTTTCGGAGTTGACGCCACGAACGATAAGTACCGCCAGTTCTCCGTCAAGGACGGCCAGAAATACCGGGGGCAGGACTACAGCATAGAGGGTGACTATTCTTCGACGGCCTATTTCCTGGCCGCCGGCGCTATCGGTGGCCAGCCAGTAACTGTTACTAACTTGAATACCGACTCCATCCAGGGTGATAAATTCTTTCTAAACATTCTGGAGCGGATGGGCTGTTCCGTGGAATATGGTAGGGAACAGGTTATGATTTCCCGCAACGGCGAGCTGAACGGTATTAGTCTGGATATGGGTGATTGCCCGGATATTGTCCAAGCGGTAGCTATCGTGGCCGCTTATGCCCACGGCAAGACAGCGATTACCAACATCGGCCACCTGAGGTTCAAGGAGACCGACCGGCTCGGCGACACGGCGCTGGAACTGGGTAAAACGGGCATCCGGACCGATATTGCCGATGATACGATAGTAGTTTACGGGGGCAAGCCGAAAGGGGCCGAGCTTGAGGCCCATAACGACCACCGCATGGCGATGAGCCTGGCCACCGCCGCCCTTTTTGCTGACGGCGACTCAATAATTAACGGTGCCGAGACGGTGGCCAAGTCTTACCCCGGTTTTTTCCGAGACCTGGTCAGCCTCGGCGCCAAAATTGAGGAACTACCATGAATATCGTCCTCATCGGTATGAGAGGCTCGGGGAAAACAACGGTGGGCAGTATTCTGGCCCGGAAACTGGGTCGGGAGCTGGTTGAGATGGACGAGTTAATCGCCCAAATGGCCGGTATGAGCATACCCGAGATTGTGGTCAAGCACAGCTGGGCAAAATTCCGGGACATAGAGGCAGAGCTAACGCCGGCCATATCCCGCCGAAATAATGCTATAATCTCCGCCGGTGGCGGTGTAGTGACCAGGGAGAATAACATCAAGGAGCTTAAAAAGAGCGGAGTACTGGTCTGGCTTAACGCCAGCGTTAACTCACTGCTGGAGCGCATCGGTCAGGACCCCGGCCGACCACCTTTTGTTAACGGCCGCTCACAGCGGGACGATATGGCCCTGACCCTGGCCGAGCGAGAGCCACTCTATCAGCAAGCAGCCGATTTCATCGTTGACACCGAGCACAAAACACCGGAAGCAGTGGCCGAAGAAATTATTGGTTTTTTGCAGGAGGAAGCAACCGATGGTTAGCGGCAATACCAGGGTCTGCTGCCTTATCGGTGACCCGGTGGCGCACTCGCTCTCGCCGCTAGTCCATAATGCCGGCTACCAGGCGCTGGGCATCGATTTCATCTATGTTTCCTTCCAGGCCAGAGACATCAAGCCAGCAATTGAGGCCATCAGGGGGCTGGGTATTCGCGGGGCCAGTATCACAGTTCCCCATAAGATAACGGCCATGCCATACCTTGACCATGTTGACGACGAAGCCAGAGAAATCGGTGCTGTCAATACGGTGGTCAATAACAACGGCGTCTTGACCGGTTATAATAGCGATGGCACGGGCGCCCGGCAGGCCCTGGAAGAAGTCACCACCCTGGCGGGCAAAAAGGCCGTCCTTATCGGCAGCGGCGGCGGCGCCGTGGCTATCGCTGCGGCGCTGAAAAAAAGCGGCACGAGGCTGGTAATCCTGAACCGTACGGTTGAGAAGGCCAGGCATCTGGCTAAGATGGTCAACGCCGACGATTTTGGCGACCTAGATAAGCTGACGGCAGTCTCCTCAGCTGATATTTTGATAAACGCCACCCAGGTCGGTATGTGGCCCGGGGTAAGCGAATCAGTCATTCCCCGGGAACTGCTGCACCAGCGGCTTACTGTCTTTGATATCGTGTATAATCCAAGGGAAACCAGACTGCTGACGGAAGCTAAGGAAAAGGGGTGCCCCGTTGTCTATGGATACAGGATGCTGCTCTATCAGGCAGCCCGCCAGTTCGAGCTCTTTACAGGCCATCAAGCCCCGTTACCGGTCATGGAGCACGCCCTGATTGAAGCCTTAGGATAGGAGAGACATGCTGCGTATTTTAACGGCTGGTGAGTCTCACGGCCCGGCGTGCATCGCCATCATTGAAGGTATGCCGGCTGGCGTTGCCGTCCGTATCGAAGACATTGACTACGACCTGAAACGGCGTCGCACCGATTTCGGCCGCGGGGGGAGGGGGCTTATCGAAGAGGACAAGGCCGAAATCCTCTCCGGCATCCGCTACGGCCGGACGCTGGGCAGCCCCATCACCCTGATGGTCAGGAATTTCGACTTTGCCAACTGGTCAGGCGAGATGAGAATCGAGGCGAGTACCGAACCGGAAGCCGCCAGGGTAACCCGACCCCGACCGGGGCATGCCGACCTAGCTGGAGTCCTGAAGTACGGACATGACGATATCAGAAACGTCTCGGAGAGGGCCAGCGCCCGCGAGACGGTCAATCGGGTCATGGCGGGCGCCGTCATAAGGCAATTGCTGCTGGCATTCGACATCAGGATAGCCAGCCATACCGTCCAGATAGGCAAGATAAAATTGTCACCACGCCCTTATGACTTTGACGAGGTGGCCTCGGTCTTTGAAAAAGACCCGGAGATAAGATGTATCGACCCGGAAATATCGCAGCAAATGAAGGCGGCCATCACCGGAGCCAGGGAAAAGAAAGATACGCTCGGCGGGGTCATTGAAGTGATAGCCACCGGCCTGCCGGTAGGCCTGGGCAGCGTTATGCACTACGACCGACGGCTCGACGGCCGGATTGCCCAGGTGTTGATGAGTATTCCCTCGGTCAAGGCAGTGGAAATCGGCAATGCCATCACGGGGGCCGCTCAGTCCGGCGCTGAGTTCCATGACGCGATTGTCTACCAGAAGCCGCGCTTTGTCCGCCAGACCAACAATATGGGCGGCATAGAGGGCGGCATGAGTAACGGTGAGGATATTGTTTGCCGGGCTTATCTTAAGCCAATCGCGACGCTGGTACTTCCGGCCAAGACGGTAGATATCCGGACCCACCGGCCAACACGGGCCGCCGTGGAAAGGTCCGATATCTGCGTTGTGCCCCGAGCCGGGGTGATTGCCGAAGCCATGCTCGCCGCCGTCCTGGGGCAGGCCTTAACCGAGAAGTTTGGCGGCGACCACATCGACGAGATGAAGCGCAACTTCGAGTCCTTCGCCAAATCACGATAGACGAAATCCCGGCCACAGACTCAGTAACAGGTACCCTTACTTAATAGCAACAAACTACCCGTCCTAACAGTTTGACAAGTGGCACGCCGGCCGGTAATACTATAAGCAGCACTTCCCCTCAAATCACAAATTCCCTTACGATTACCGTCTAAATACGATGGCAAAAAAGAAAGGAGTAACTGTGGATATCCAGGAATGCATTGATTTTGCCAACGAAAATCAAGTATGCTATGTGGCCACCGTGGAGGGAGACCAACCAAGGGTCAGGGCCATAAGACTCTGGTTTGCCGATGATACCGGATTCTATATTCAGACACAATCAGTAAAGGCATTCGCAAAACAGATGGAAAATAATAACAAGATAGAAATATGTTTCTTTTCTCCTAAAGTTGACCGGATGATGCGGGCATCCGGCAAGGTAGAACCGGTTACCGATATGGCCATCCGGACAAGATGCCTGGAAGAAAAACCGTTTCTCAAGAAAATGGGCGTAGAAAAACCGGAAGACCCTTTGCTGGCTATATTCCGGCTATACACCGGAGAAGCCTACTTCTGGTCAATGGAATACAGCATGCGGGAATCAGAAATAGAGCGAGTAAAGTTTTAGGGCTGCTCTCCCTCGGCAGTAAGCTCGGCCAGCTGGTCCAGCACCGCTTTCAAAGCATCCAGTTCCCTTCCGTAGCCTGTCCAATCACCGGCCCGGAGGTATTCCTGGGCCTTGTCATAGTGCTGTTGAGCCGCCGCTATCAGTTCTGCCACGTCGCCGGCCACCGGCTCCCCCGGTGCCACCGGCGGCGGCTCTGGCTCGGTCGGCGGCGGGCCGGTACCGAATATTGCCGCCAGGCTCTCCGCCAGCGTCGGCTGCATGGCTACCCGATTGCCGGTAGCGACTATCACCCGCTTTAACTCAGGCAGACCACCGGTCTCCGCTTCGAGGAAGACCGGCTCCACGTAAAGATAAGACCGGGCAATAGGAATCAGCAACAGGTTGCCGCGGATAACCCGGGAACCGCCACGACTCCACAGGGCAAGCTGCTCGGTGATGACGGTATCCTGCCCGATGCGGTTCTCTATGAGGCTGGGGCCGTCCACTGTCCGCTCCTTGGGGAACAAATAGGCCCGCAGCTTCCCGTAGTTATCCCCATCACAGCGGGCAGCAAGCCAGCCGATAGCGATTTCCTTATTGGCCGGCTTAAAGGGCAGCATCAGCAGGAACTCCTCCATCTCCTCATCAGGCAGGCGCATGATGATGTAGTAGGGCTGCACCGGCTGCTGCTGGTTGCCAAAATAGACCTCTTCCGGGATAGCCCACAGGTCTTCCTTATTATAGAATACCCGGGCATCACGCATGTGGTAGGTCTGGTAGACCACGGCCTGATTCCAGAACATGTACTCGGGGTAACGGAGGTGTACCCGCAAGGAATCGGGCATCTGCTCGACGGGTACGAATAACTCGGGGAATATGGTCTGATAGGTCTGTATCAGGGCGTCATTTGGTTCGGTGACATATAGGGTCACACTGCCATCATAGGCATCAATAACCGCCTTAACACTGTTACGTATATAGTTGATGCCGCCGAGCGGCTTCGAATAGGGATAGCGGTCACTGGTGGTATAGGCATCCTGTACCCAGAATAGCTTCCCTTCTACCACCACCAGATATGGGTCACCGTCCAGCTCCAGGAAAGGCGCCAGGTGGTCCACCCTCTCCATGATATTGCGATAATAGAGCACCCGGCTCTCCGGGGTTAGCTGGCCGCTGATAAGGATATTTAGGTCGCCAAACTGCCAGGCATAGACCAAGCGGCGGACGAAACCATTCAGGCTGACGCCGCCCTCACCCTGGTAGTTACCATAGACCGTTTCTTCAAGTGTGGCGTAGTCCAGTTCCGGCGTCTTCGTACCGACAATTATATAGTCTTTAGTCTTTTCCCCGAAGTACAGCTGGGGCCGCTCGATATCGAAGGTTACCCCGGTCGGCGGCAGGTCTTTTACCATATAATTAGGCTGCCCCTGGTCGTCAACCTCATTGACAGGGCTCAGGACCATGCCATAACCATGGGTATAAAATAGCTTGCGATTGACCCAGGTCTGCGCCTCCCCGGTCAATTTATCAGCGGACAGCTCACGAGCCGATAGCATAACCTGGCGGTACTCGCCATCAATGGTATAGCGGTCAATATCAACATCATTAAAGTCATAGTAGGGGCGCAGTGACTGCCGCTTGTTATAGGTGTCCTTCAGCGGCCGCGGGTCCCAGAGCCGGATATTGTCAATAGTCACCTCATTCCGGGCAATGTCCTCAGCGCTCGGTGAGGGCTCCGCGGGAAAGGACTGCTCCTCAATCCGGTCAAGGGCAAAGGCCTGGCGGGTATATTCAATGTTGTACTGTATGTATGGCTCTTCGCGAACCAGCTCATTGGGCTGCACCTGAAAGCGCTGTACCACAGCGGGAAAGATGCCCCCGACAACGATAGACAACACTATCCAGCCGGCTATGGCATAAACAGGCCAGCGCAGGCTGGGCCGGACTACGGAATAGGCAAAAATGCCGGCACAGATAAGCACCACCACGAGAAGTATCCACTGGGCCGGCAGCCGGGCATGCATATCAGTATAGCCGGCCCCAAAGATGATGCTGCTACTGGAAAAAACCAGCTCCCAGATGCCCAGCCAGTAGCCCCAAGCAAAAAGGCACATAATGGCTATAGCCAGCCCGGCGATATGGGCCAGGACCTTTCGGTTACGGTCAAACCTGAGCCGCTGCACCCCGTAGCTGAGAAGATACACGCCGATACAGCCAATAAGGGTAATGATTAGCGCCCCAAGAAGCCAGCCGCGCCACAAGTGCATAAAAGGCAATGAGAAGACATAGAAGCCAATCTCCCGGTGAAAAACCGGGTCGGCGATGCTAAAGGGCTGTCCATTAAAGAAGCGGAGTATAACCGGCCAGTTGCCCTGGGCCACCAGCCCGAATATCAGACTAAGCAGGGCCGTTGCCATAATAACGACCACCCTCAGCACCTGTTGAAGAGGGCGGACTATAGCCCAGGGCCACAAGCTCGGCTGACTTCTGGGAGCCAAGCGGGCCACTATCATCAGGTTGCCCAGAAACAGGATGCCAAATACGATGGCCGCGGTGAAAAAGACCAGCAACCTGGTCTTCAGAATCGTGGTATAGACACTACCGTAGCCCAGACTGTCGAACCAGAGCCACTCGCTATATAACCCTTTGGTCACACTTAACAGGATAAACAGGGCCAGGGCCCCGGCCAGAACCAGGAACACTCTGGCCGGTGTCCACCCCCGTTTGGGCGTCGGTGCTGGCCCCTTGTCCCCGTCTTCGGGAAACCAGCGCTGCCACTGACTCTCAAATGAACTCAAATCTACCCCTTACCTTCCCGAGATACACCATGCCCCTAACACAACTTTTGGTCGATGTAAAACTAACCTGAAAAACGATGATAAGGCGAGCTTAGGATTACCTCCTGCTAACAGCGGCTTTCATTGGCTGTCCTGTTCTTTCTCTTTCTTGGCCGATTCGTGCTCTCTGAGCCAACGTTTGATCTCATCCAAAGCGGGTGGAGCGACATAGAATATCTGAATATCAGCCGGGAATTGAACCTGGTGCCCCTCCCTCATAAACAACACCCCGGTCTCATCGGCCTTGAGTGTCTCGTCTATCTGTTTGGCGATGCGCTCATTTCTTTTTTTGCTAGCTTCCAAGTAAGCTTCGTAAACCCTGGTAAAAACCTGCTGGTTCTGCAGACCCAAGGCCAAGCACCGGCTCCAATCCATGAACTCTGTCAGCACGTCATCCTTTTCCGCCGCCTCAAGCTGAGCACCCTTTTCCAGACGGTCTCTGGTAATCTGGTGGCTCTTTTCATTCAACCCCTCTATTATTTTAACGCCTTCCTCGCCTTCCACAGAGATGAACTCGTGATATATCCGGTTAGTCACTCCCAGCTTCAGTTCCAGACTGCCCACCTGGTCTTCAGCCTGCTGCCAGTACCGGCTGAACCTCTCGACATACTCCGACGGGGCGTCTATTCCACAGTAAACAAGCGGGACAAAGTACAGCCTCCTGCCCGCCTTATAATCCTCAACCGCAGGCTTTTCTATCTTCCCCAGTTCCTCAGACATGGTATCCCCTTCCCTGTTGACTTCTATGCTGTAACTATTCTACCCTGTGTCACCTTTGCGGTCAAGGAGAGTGACCACAACTCATACCACAATTAAGGAAATAAGCGTTCCGGTGACTATACGGACAGCCCGTGCTGTCAAGAGGGCAAAAGACGAGAGCTAGCTCACTTCGTATTGAGGAAGCAATACCCTAACAAGATTGGCAGTCCAAGTTATTCAATGTGTAGAACTTTCCGGGCTAAATTTCCCCTTGTCTAAAGGTCCGCTTTCGGTAAGGTTAAGCTTAACGGAAAGTGGATTGTCGACATGGGTAATATGGGTCTCGTCATAGGAAAGGTGGTTTAATATCAACGTCTGTTATCTACACCAGCGAGGGGATATCCTTGAAAGTCTCCTCAATGGTCATATGTTCTTGGTATACCCCGTGTTGCCTTCTCTTAGTAGAAGCGATATAATCAATTGTTTTACTAAAAAAGTCCACGACTCTTTTTGAATTAATAAGGTCAGACAGGATAACCGTAACATCTACTGAGTCTTTTCCCCTGGGATAGTCGCCGCTGCGGACGATAGCTTCTGTGGCCACGTTTTTTAAAGATGTTGAGAGTTCTTTTATCATATCCATATTCATTTCCTCGGGCGGTGCCGTAAGGAGATACAGGGCTCTCCTGGCATCGGTGACGTTGCACTTGACTGATAACTCGCCGATGGCTTGCTCCATCGCTTGTGTCCCCTTTTGGGTTTCGGTGACCTTCGCCCGGAAATGAAGTTTGCCCTCTCCGCGAAGCTTGATTCGAGGTAGCCGCGTTTTACCGTAGCCAATTACCGTCCACCCGGCCAGCGTTTGTATTATGTCGCCAGCGTCCAGTACCCTTGACCCAACATATTTGGGGTTTGTCTCTTCGCCGGCACAGAGCAGGTTATAGAATGGCCTGACCGCCAGAGTATTAATCTTGGCCAGGTTATTCTTGATCGAGACGTTTTTCCTGACATACCTTTGATTATCAACCAGAAATACCGCATCGGCCACCAGATAAGCCGATTTAAGGCAGGTGCCCACGTTGTATATCGACCTCTCTTCAGTCATCTCTTCATATTTAAACGGAAGGATAACCAAATTGTATACCGGTTTGTCTGTATGGCGCTCTTTTAACTGCTGTGTCAGTATGGGCATTGAGCCAGAGCCGGTACCACCGGCAGCACCAGCGATGAGCAATATAGCATCCGTTTCCGAAAATCGTTCCGCGGCTCTTAAACTTTCTATAATTTTGTCGCTATCTTCCCCGGCCACCTCAGCACCAAGTTCGTTGATTTTACCAACACCATGACCACCAGTTTTCTGACCTCCGATGAGGATTCTATGCCGGTAATCAGGCTTGATATGAGATAGTCCACTTAGATCAGCAACATCGGTGTTAACGGCAATAGCGTCAGTAATTATATCGAGCCCGCGTTGGACACGTGAGCCGACGCTTAGCCGACGAAATTCATCGGCAATCCGGCCGCCACATTGTCCACAGCCTATGACCAGTAATTTCACCTCTGCGCCTCCGTACTGGGATAGGTGTGCTGCCAAGAATAGCTATAAAAAATAGTATGACCAGTCAGTCCGAGCCTAGGTGCTACCGATATATTTAAATTAATTTCCCTCTACCGTGCCGTTTCCCTGAAAGAATGTCCAGGCTTGCTCCGCAGATTCTCTGTAGGCTTGCCAGGCTTGTTCTACAGACTCCTTGCGAACCATTGAGGCCTGCCTTACACTTTCCTGATAGACCTCCATGGCTTTCTCTTTAGCTTTCTCGCACTCCTCGTCAGCCTTTTGCTCCGCTTTCTCGCGCACCTTTAAGGCTTGTGCATCAGACGTTTCATAGATAATATTGGCTTGCTCTTCAGCCTCTTTATAGGACCGCAAAAATTGCTGTTCTCGACCTTTATAAGCCTTCGCTACTTCCTTTTGGGCCTCTAGATAGGCTGCGTAGGCGTTTTGAGCGCGTCCCAGCAGTTCCGTAATAGGGTCTGTAACCGGCTCCACTGACCCGACCTCCTCTACCAGAGCTGGTTGCTCCTCCTGCTTGACCGCCTTTTTGGTTTGCTCCTTCTGACTCACCATGAGAGCACCTCCTTAAATTAGATTTCGAATCTGCTTATCAATGAGATAGTTGTTAATAATCGTTACCTGGCTACGTTATTGTGTCGGCGCCTTTTTCCCAAGTATATCGACATTAGGATTAGGCTGTCTAACCCTCCTCCTCTTCATCCCATTCCTCAGCCCCTTTGGCTTTATTGGAAGAAAACATTCTCTCCAGGGACTCTAATCGATTCTCGATTCTCTGCCGAACCTCTTTCGACTCTCTTGTCGCCTTTGGGTTGGCCCCGGCTTCGCTAATTGCTTCCTCGGGGGCTATTTCCAATGGCTCAGCCATATCCCCGGAGACGGTGCTGTCTATTTCCTCAGGCCGGTGGCTGCTCTCTTTGGATGTTCCCGCTGGAATATCCATGATATGCTTGGCTAACGACTGGTTCACATCGCTTATACCGCCAGTGCCACTTATCAAACCCTCGAACACTTTAATCGATATCTCAGCCGCCTCTTTAGCCGCTCTCTTCGAGACCTCAGTAGCCTCCCTGGCGGCTCTTATTGATGTCTCCGCCGTCTCCTTAGCTGATCTGGTCACTTCCTCAGCCCTGAGTATAGCTTCTGTTGATGCCTTTGCCGATGCCTCAGCTGCTTCCTTGGCCAGTTTACTCGCTTCCTCGGCCCGACTGACAATTTCCTGGTGGGCCTTAGTCCATGAGGCGATGGTTTCCGTCGCCGAATCATTTATCTCCTGAGCCCTACCAATAGCTTCAAGTGATTTGTTTGTCGATTCTTCAGCCGCCTCCCTGGCCGTTTTACCCGCTTCCTCGGCCCTTTCTACCGCCTCTTGAGATGCTCTTGATGATGCTGCCGCCGCTTCCCTGGCCGACTGCCCCGCCGCCTCAGCCTTGTTCACGGCCTGCTGTGACACTGCCGCCGATACCTCTACCGATTCCTGAGCCACTTTTACTGATTCCTCAGCCGCCTCTTTCGCTGCCTGGCTCGCTTGCTCCGCCTTCAATACCGCTTCCTGGGACGCTCTGGCCGATTCTTCCGCCGCTTCCCTGGTCGATTTGCTTATCTCTTCCGCCTTGCTTATCGCTTCCTCGGATGCGGTAATCCATTCCTTAGCGGCCATTTTAGCCGTTATGCCGATACCCTCAGCCCTGCTTATCGCTTCCCGGGATACCCTTATCGATTCCTCAGCCGCTTCTCGGGCCGACTGGTTAACTTCCTCGGCCTTTTTCACCGCCTCCTGTGACACTGTTGCCGATACCTCAGCCGTCTCCCTGGCTAACCTGGTCGCCTCCTCAGCCCTGAGTATGGCTTCTGTTGATGTGTTCTCCGATTTTTCTGCCGCCTCTTTCGCTGCCTGGCTCGCTTCCTCGGCCCTGGCTACCGCTTCCTCAGAGGCTCTTGACGATACCTCAACCGCTTCCCTGGCCGACTGCCCCGCCGCCTCAGCCTTGCTTACGGCCTCCTGTGAAACCGCTACCGATAATTCGGCTGCCTCGCTGGCGACTCTCACCGCTTCTTCGGCCTTCTCTTTAGCTGCCTTG
>DUEU01000033.1 GCA_011191985.1 Dehalococcoidia bacterium | reverse complement strand
TGGCCGCCGAAGCCTGTGAGAAAGAAGGCCTGGTCATTCCGCCGCTGGCCCCGGGCACAATTCAGAAACTGGACGCTTGCCTGCCACCGCGGTGGTCACGGAGCAACCCCGTGGACATGGGCGGCCTAAGCAACGCGGAGCACTCCATCACCTTTTCCGCTCTCCAGGCACTTCTTGAGGACGAGAACATCGGGGCCATCCTGTTGCAAGCACTGGTAGCACTCGGTACCAAACATCTTTTAAGAACCTTCAACACTGATGAGGTCCGGGCCATCAATAAAACAGAGAAAAAGAACCTGGCAATGGTCGCCAAGTGGGTGAAAAAGTACCGCAAGCCGGTGTTTATGGTAAGGCCTTCCCCAGAAATTTTCGCCAACCGAAGAGACCCCATCCGTCTCCGCCGAAAGGGCATTTCCCTGTATCCCAGCCTGCACCGCGCTGTGAAAGCACTCCGTCACCTGGTCTGGTACCGTCAATATCTGGATACCATGGTAAAAAAGTAATATTAATTTGCGTTTACCTATTGACATTCAGGCAGGAATAGTTTATCTTTACATACAAAAGGAAGGAGGTGAACCGAATGCAAGCATATTGTGTGAAGTGCCGTGCGAAAAGGGAGATGAAGGATCCCCGAAGCATCACTATGAAAAATGGCCGGCCGGCAACCCAAGGCACTTGTCCCGTATGCGGCACCAAAATGTTCCGAATCGGCAAGAGCTAAGACGGCGATTGCCGGTATTTACTTTACTTAAAGGCTTGGTATCACCGCGGAGGTACCAAGCCTTCTTGTTAGTCGCTACGTGTTTTGATCTTTGCTACCATTACCGACCAATCCGAGGAGTTGTTGACTCGATTCCGTGACAGTGCTACCATTTTATTAGTGGCTGACTCGCGATTCCGGGCCAAAAACCAAGTCAGCCAATCTGATAGGAGGAGGTAAACAATCATGGATGTGGTTGAGAACCTAGTAAAGGCAACTCTCGGCGAAATTGAGAAGGTGCTCAGCACCAGAACCGTGGTCGGCGAACCGATAACGGTTGAAGGTGCCACCATCATTCCCCTGATAAGTATTGGCTTCGGCTTTGGCGCCGGTGGTGGTCAGGGCAAAGGAGAGGCCAAGCAAAAAGGAGAGGGCTCCGCAGGCGGCACCGGGGGTGGGGCCTGGGTAAGGCCGGTGGCCATTATCATCGTCGACAAGGAAGGCGCGAAAATAGAGCCAATAAAAAGGGGCTTAACCACCACCCTGGATAAGATAGGCGAGATAATACCCCAGATGATAGAGAAGTACATGGAAAAGCGGGAGGAACGAAAAAGGGAAGGATAGAAGTATTTGTGGGTCGGAATTGTTTTAGCTAGCCTGGCATTGCTGATTGTCCTCGTCCTTATTGTACCGCTCGACGGGGTGTGGCACGTTGACATCTACGGAAGACCAAGGTTCAGCTTGAGGCTAGCATGGCTCTTCGGCCTGTTCAGTAAAGAAGTAGAAAAGAGGGAAAAGAAACCGGTTGAGGAAAAAGAGGCCCCGGAGGGTAAGCCCCGGCCTGCCAAGAAAATACCAGCCAGAAACATACTCCGAATCCTGCGCACCAAGGGCCTGCTTAAACAACTGGTGACCTTCTTGAAGGATATCTTGTCCTGTCTCCGCTTTAAGAAATTTGAAGCCGACCTTACGGTGGGATTCGATAACCCGGCCGACACTGGCCTGCTCTTTGCCTTTATCGGGCCGTCCCTCCTCTTTCTAAAGCCCCCACCACCCCACCAGATCAGGGTACAACCCTCCTTTGACCCCGTTTGCCAAGGACACCTGAGCGGGACCGTAAGACTGCAACCTATACTGCTGGTGCCGCCGCTGCTCAAATTCACTTTCTCATTACCGACGATAAGGGCGATAAAGACGCTTGTTCTGACCAGATGGAAAAGAAGGCGATAGCTATCGGCAATCCGGTATCAGTCAGCGGACTAACCATAATACCGGTAGTACAGGTCTCGCTTAATTCCTGGCGCGGTCGGCGCGGTGCCTCATATTTCGGCATCAAGCAACCGATGGCTGTTGTCGTAGTATCTCCAGCGGCGAACAGAGCTTTCCGGATAACCGGCGAGGAAGTCTCCATAGACCAGCTCCAGCAGGAAGCCCCCGAGCTAACCGGCGTACTGGAAGGCATCCGCGGCAGCTGAGAAGACACCCCCTTTTACCGAAATCAATGGGCCTGCGGTGGTCACAGGACAGACAAAGAACCTAACCTCTCTCTGAGAAAAAATGGAGCGGAAGACGAGATTCGAACTCGCGACCTCCTCCTTGGCAAGGAGGCGTTCTAGCCACTGAACTACTTCCGCTTATCCTACTTCAACCACGAGTGGTAATTTCTGTTTCCAGGCTATTTTCCTTTACAACTATTAATTAGTCTATCTAGCCGAGGCGGTGCCGAGGCCCAGAGTCGAAAAGGGCACGTTAAACTGGCCCCTGCAATAAGAACTTTATTGTTTCTTTGATATTTCGCCTCTATTTTCGCTCACCTTACTTTGCCTACCTCACACAGACAATCAAAAATTGTATCCGGAGAATAGGCAAACCAGGCGTCATAGGCAAACCAGCCATCATCCGACTCGAATACCTTGCTACCATTTCTCTCACAAGCCACCGTCCAATAAATTTCCCTGGCCTCATCACTGGTCTCTGGACTGGCAAGTGATAAAAGTAAGTCTGCCAGGTGCCCCTCGATAAATTGTTTTGGCCACCAGCCGTGTGGAATGTGGACTACCCCGGGGGGAACAGCTTCACTTATCATTGCCTTGACTTTAAAACTGCCTCTATCATTATAGACTTTGACGATATCACCATTGCTTATGTCTCGCTTCTCGGCGTCATGGGGATTAATGCTGAGATGAGGCTCCGCGGTATACGCCTTCAGTACCGTTGAGTCATTGGCGAACATGGTATGCACAAAAAACCTGTTGTTAGCCGTGTTGAACACTAGGGGATACTTCTTGGCTAGGGCTGACCGGGGACTCTCCAGCTGTTCCCGAAAGACGGGCAGGGCATCCCCAGCCGGTACCAGCTCCTCACAGTAAAACTCTATCCTTCCAGAAGGGGTCGGGAATTTCTTATCAAGAAAAGGATGATGAATCTCTCTGGGTATATTAGCCCTAACCATCTTTTCCTTCTTCAATCGTTCTAACGTCAAGGGGGGGTCTATACCAGCAATTGAAGGGTCTTTTGAGTCAAGCCTGAACTCTATCCATTCCTCGATGGTCTTATCGAAATATTCACCAAAGCCGAGTCTCTTGGCAAGCTCGCTCCAGAAATATATCGGTGGCCGACATTCATACATGGGCTCGATGGCTTTTTCCAGCAAGACGATGTGTCCGCCATATCCAATGTCTATGTCTTCGCGCTCGAATACGGTGCAGTCCGGCAGTACATAGTCGGCATACTCGGCAGTGGCCGTCATGAAGATGTCGTTTACCACGATGAGCTCAAGGTTAGGAAATATTTCGTCGATCCATCTTCGGGGATTGGGAAAGGTATGCAGCAGGTTCGCGCCGTATAGCACCAGGGCTTTAATCGGGTGTGGTTTGCTGGTAATCATACACTGAAAGGACTTCGCCGAGGGGACTAATTGAGGTCGTGCCTTGTTAGGGAATAACATGGAGATGTCATTAAATTTCAGTTGAGGAGCATTAAACATACTTTGTGAATGCCAACCCATGATTGGTCCACCACCTAGTACCCCTATGTTGCCGGTTATTGCCCCCAGAGCCGCCATAGCACGGTAAGCATTGCCACTGTTTTTATAACGCAGCCCGAAACATGCCAGTATTGCCGCCGGTTTTGCGGTAGCATACTCCCGGGCCAGCTTTCTGATTGCTTCAGAAGAAACGCCCGTCATCTCTGCTACCTTCTCTGGCAGGTGTTGGTTAGCCAAATCGGCCAGCATCTGGAACGCTGGCTGGCAATCTATC
>DUEU01000032.1 GCA_011191985.1 Dehalococcoidia bacterium | reverse complement strand
ACTCCAGCACCTCTCCTCAAAAACGGCTATCAGCCATGCTTCGCGGCCAGTTCCGCCTGATAGGCTCTCCAGCCCGGATACCACTTGGTATGCCAGCGCCATATCCTGCTGACTAACGACCCCGGCTTTCTTTCGGCGTAACTTCGCAGCTTACAATCCTGGCAACCTGAACCCATTACCCAGCCTGCCTAATGGCGGAGAGGGTGGGATTCGAACCCACGCTCCGGAATAACCGGAGACCGCTTTTCGAGAGCGGCACCATAAACCACTCGGACACCTCTCCTAGCCCCAAAATTCTACCGTAAAAACCCCACCAAGGGCAAGATGGGGACTATTCCAACGGCTTATCTTTTCTGACCGCAGAAACACTCCAACCCGTTTGTCTCAGGTAGATATAGGCAAACAGGGCATACCACAGCGGGAATAAGACGTAATTTATATTATAGTGCACCGTATCCAGTCCCCCCAGCCCCCAGAAGTAGCCGGCGACAATAGTCAGCGTTAGTCTGATATGGTTCAGCAACCAAGTACCGGCCAGACCGACCAGGAACATATACCATGCCTTCTTCAGCGGCAGCCTGATATCCAGCATCATCAGCGCGAATAGCGCTATAAACACCCCGATGGTAGCGTAACCAACACAGCCTGGCGTTATCGCGGTCGTGATTACATTGCCGTCCAGACTAGTGAACTGCAGCGTCATCCCATGACTTACTACCGGTATACCGAAAAGCCCGGTAATGAAAGCCACCGTAGCGGCCACCACGGTCGCCGATGGCCCGCCGATTACCGTCATGGCAAATATGGGGAATACCACGCTGAAGCCATAAATGGCCAGGAGAACAGACGGTATTACCCAGGCCCGGTTGAAAACAATAACGAAAAGGCCAAGCCAGCCGACCAGCATTAAGAAGACAAGAAAGTCATCTGACTGGGGCAACAGAATAGACAGCGCTATCAGGGACGCACCGGCCAGTACGTGGGGCAGGCTGAAATGGCTCGACTGCATCCTTGGCCAGATGTCTTTTCTTTTCAACCACAACCACAGAATGCAGAGGCCTAACACACCCCAGTGGAAAACACCGTGGCTTTGCAGCCCGGCCGGTGACAGCCATTCCCATAACTTCCCCCACAGTTCACCGAAGAACAGGGCGACAACGGCACAGCCAACAGCCCATACAATCAGCTTTATCTTCACCAAAAAACCTTTACCCCAGCCACGGGAGCAGCACGATAAATTCCCCGGCAGTATTACTCACCTCTCCCAGGCTAAAATTCTATCTCATAATGTCCGCCAAGGACAATATTGACGATGATTATCCTAACTTTTCGGCCACGGTATATTTCCAGCCCAGTGCTGAACAGCGAATTGACAAGGGCCGTGGTCTGGGGTGTATAATTTTCGCACCACAATTCATCCTAAACAAAAGGGGCACCACACTTACTATCCCAAGAATCGAGTGGCGGAGTAGAAAAGATGGCGCTACCACAGGATAAATGGTTGATCGAAGGCAATCGCAGGCTTCACTATCTGGACTGGGGCAATCTAGGCGCAACTCCGATGCTCCTGGTTCATGGGCTCTGCTGCGAGGCCCACTACTGGGATTCCTTTGCCCGAAGCATGCACCAGAAATACCATGTTGTCGCCGTGGACCTACGGGGGCATGGTGAAAGCAGCTGGACGGGGAATTATAGCCCGAAAGAATACTCAGCTGATCTGACCAGGCTCGTGGACAGACTGGCGCTGGACGATATAGTGCTTATCGGGCACTCCCTGGGTGGCATCGTTTCCATTCTTTATTATGCCGAGCAGCCAGAGAGGGTAGCCCGGCTGGTAGTCGTGGACAACGGCCCAGAAATTAACGCTGCCCGCATGGAACAGGTGAAAAGAGATTTTGCCAATCGTTCCATAATATATAATTCCGAGGAAGAGGCGTTAAAGCAACTGGAACAGGAATCTACCTACTACTCCGAGGAATATAAACGCCACTTGTTAAAATACTCCATGATGCGTGACGAGTCGGGCCGACTCAGCTATAAGTACGACCCGTCCCTGCACCATGCCGAACTCGGTACCCTGGAATGGCTGTTACCTTATATGAAGAAAATCGCCTGCCCGGCCCTGGTGGTACATGGCACCGAAAGTGACGTACTCCTCGCCGCAGCCGCCCGCAGAATACCAGAGACTCTACCCGGCTGGGTGGTGGTTGATATTGAGCGGGCCGGACACTTCGTAATGGGAGATAATCCAGAAGCATTTGGGGCAGCAATAAACGATTTTCTGCTCGGCTCCACCGGGCCGTCTTATAAATAACGTGGTATCTCTTTTAACAACAGTTAAACCGAAAAACGACATTACCCTGAAATTGCCCATCAAACACGGCAATGCCACCAAACAAAAAGGGGGTAAAGGAGAATGGCCGAGAAAAAATACGGGAAATACGTATTCCAGCACCCAATTGAAACCGGAGATTTGGGGCCCAGTATAAGCTATGTCGGAGAAAGGGATTTTGATTCCAATTTTTCACTCATCTTACTGCCGGTGACCAAACCCCTGGTCATGGAGGAATTCCCGCATTCCCACGAATTCGATATGTACGTGACCCTTGTTGGCTTCGATAACAACGGTCTGAATGATTTGGGCGGTGAAATCGAGATGTACCTGGGCGAGGAACAGGAGAAATATGTCATCACCACCCCCACCAGCATCTACATCCCCAGGGGGTTCATTCACTGCCCGTTGATATTCACCCGGGTCGATAAACCCATTCTGCTCATTCACGCCACCTTGGCGTCTAAATACGAAAAAGCCGAGATATACCAATAACATCTGGAGCATGTTTTTTAGCGATTTGCCAATCTGGTTCACCATACTGCTGCTGCTAATTGGCCTGGCAATCATCACCAAAGGGGCCGACAAGTTTGTCGATTCGGCGGTTACCATTGCCCAAAAAACCTTGGTGCCCAAGGTTATTATCGGCGCCACCATCGTCAGCCTGGGCACTACCCTGCCCGAGTTCAGCGTTGCCGCCTTCGGTGGTATATTCGACCGTTCCCAGACGGCTGTCGGTGGTGCTATTGGCTCCACCATCTGCAACATCGGGCTTATCCTGGGTACATGCATCCTAATAAGACCTATCCTGCTTCAGCGTCGGCTCTACTGGCAGCCTGCTGCCATCATGGTACTGGCCGGCATCGCCGTCTGGCTGCTATCACTAGATGGATATCTGAGCCGATTGGATTCACTGGTCCTGACGGCTGGTCTGGTTGGTTATCTTTACTTCAACATCAGGGCGATTAGCCGTGTCCGTAAAAACAGGGGTAACATGCCAGGCCCTGAGCCGCCTCCAGAGAAAGTCACCACCGGCCAACAGAGCCTGAAGAATGCCGTAATATGGCTGGTCGTCGGAGCCATCAGTGTCGCCATTGGCGCGATTCTTATCGTTGAGACCGCCGTGAACGTCGCCCATTGGCTAGGGGTGCCTGAACTGGTCATCGGCCTGACCGTGGTCGCTTTCGGTACCTCGCTGCCGGAATATGTCACCGGTCTGACGGCAACCGTAAAGGGACACGGGGACATAACCCTAGGCACCATGATCGGCGCCGACATCCTGGATATACTCTGGGTGCTCGGGCCAGGTGCCCTAAGCTTCTCGCTACTCCCATTAGAAAGACAGACCCTGACCCTCGACTACCCAGTTATGCTCACTATCATGGTGCTTCTGGCCGTCTTCACCATCACCGGCCGTCAGCTGGCCCGGTGGCAGGGGGGAATTCTCATCGGCATATACGGGGCTTACCTCGCCTTGATGTTCCTGTTATTTGTCTAAAAGAGAAGTCAGAAATCACTGGCTAGACAGGGTGTCAGATTCTGACATAATCTTACTCTGAAATCTGGACAAATTGGGGGATATATTGTAGACTGTTACAGTGGTTCTTTGGCATATGCCCCTGTAGCTCAGGTGGATAGAGCACCAGCCTCCGGAGCTGGGTGCGAGCGTTCGAGTCGCTCCGGGGGCGCTTTTTTAGTTGGAGGCCAAGTTGACAAACGACCTTGTTGAGATTAGATGGCATGGCCGCGGCGGTCAGGGTGCCGTTACTTCGGCCGAACTGCTGGCGCAGGCGGCGATAAGCGAGGGTAATTACGGCCAAGCCTTCCCCAGTTTTGGCCCGGAAAGAAGGGGCGCACCGGTCATGGCCTTTGTTAGAATAGCCAAAAACGAACCTATCCGGGTAAGGGCCGAAATAACCCAGCCCGACGTGGTGGTGGTGCTTGACCCGGGGCTGCTTTCCATTGCCAATGTTGCCGCCGGGCTCAAGAAAAACGGAATAGTCGTTATCAATACCAAAAAAATGGCGGAACAGATCCGGCGGGAGTTCGGGATAAACGCCTCTCTGGCCACCGTTGATGCCACCAGGATTGCCCAAGAGCTGCTGGGGGTCCCCATAACGAACACCACCATGGTTGGTGCCGTGGTCAGGGCTACCGGCGTCGTCGACACAGAGTCATTGATTGAGCCGCTCAAGAACCGTTTCGGCCGCCTGGCGGAACGAAACGTCAACGCCATGAAACGGGCCTACGAGGAGACGGTAATAAAGGAGCTGAGAGTTGGCTAAGTCAGAGGGTCAACTGACCTGGAAGGACCTGGAAATCGGCTCGATAGCCACCGAGCCGGGCAGTGCCCGCCAGTACAAGACCGGCGACTGGCGGTCACAAAGGCCGACCTACGATTTTAAAAAGTGTATAAAGTGCGGCGTCTGCTACATTTTCTGCCCCGAGGGGTGCATCGGGCAAAACGCCGATGGCCATTTTGAGGCCGACCTCTATTACTGCAAGGGATGCGGCATCTGCGCCCACGAATGTCCCACCGGGGTAATAACCATGGTCGAGGAGGAGGAATGATGGCCACCAGAAAGGGAATTGAGGTATCGGTAGCCATCGGTGAAGCCGTCACTCTGGCCAATACTGACGTCGTCGCCGCCTATCCCATCACCCCACAGACGCATATCGTGGAGCACCTGGCGGAGTTGGTGGCCAACGGTGAACTTGACGCCGAGTTCATTCCGGTGGAGTCGGAGCACTCGGCGATGAGCGCCTGCCTCGGCTCAGCTGCTGCCGGCGCCCGGACGTTTACCGCCACCGCCGGCCAGGGGCTGGAGCTTATGCACGAGGTTCTTTATGT
>DUEU01000031.1 GCA_011191985.1 Dehalococcoidia bacterium | reverse complement strand
TTCAACGTGACCCGGGAGCGAATCCGCCAGATTGAAGCCAAGGCGCTGCGAAAATTACGCCACCCCAGCCGCAGCCGCAAACTGAAAGACTACCTGGAATAAGAGAAAACCGTTAGCTGGCGGGTAAGAGGGGGCCCAGCTTCTTTTGCTTTATTCTTTTTTATCTTTTCCCACCCACCGCCCTCGTAGCGCCCCATGCTTGCCTCTGAGAATAATATAAAGCCCACTTGCGAGAGCGCCCGGTCTAGCCGAATATCCCCTTTAGATTACGCGGGAGCTTGCCGCCGATGCCCATCTTCATCAACTTCTGCATCTGGCGGAACTGATTGAGGAGCCGATTGATGTCCTGCGGGCTGGTACCGCTGCCCCGGGCGATGCGCCGCCGTCGGCTGCCGCCGATAATCCCCGGATTATGCCTCTCCCCTGGGGTCATGGATAGGATAATCGCCTCGACCTTTTTTAGCTGTTCCTCCTCAGCACCGGCCGGCAGCTGCCGTGCCATCTGCGGCATACCGGGGAGCATATCAACGAGCTGGGCTACCGGCCCCATCTTCCTGACCTGGCGCAACTGGGAGAGGAAGTCCTCCAGGTCAAAGCGGGCGGTCTGCATCTTCCTGGCCAGTTCTTTGGTTTGCTTCTCATCAAAGGTCTTCTCCGCCTTCTCAATAAAGGTAAGCATGTCGCCCATGCCCAGGATACGCGACGCCAAACGGTCGGGGTAAAAGGCTTCGAAGGCATCCACCTTCTCCCCGATACCGATAAACTTGATGGGCACCCCGCTGACCCAGCGGATGGAAAGGGCAGCCCCACCCCGGGCGTCCCCGTCCATCTTGGTCAGGATGAGTCCGGTCAGACTCAGGCGGGCATGAAAATCCTCAGCCACCCGCACCGCATCCTGGCCGGTCATGGCATCAACCACCAGGGCCACCTCGACAGGATTCAGCACCCGCTTGACCCTGACCAACTCCGCCATCATCTCCTCGTCAATGTGGAGACGGCCAGCAGTGTCGGCGATAACCCAGCTGGCCGCTACCCTTTTAGCCTCTGCCAGGGCATGGGCGCAGATATCCTCAGCACTGGTGTTACTGCTCTCGCTGTGAACCGGGATATCAAGCTGACCGGCGAGGACTGTCAGTTGCTCAACCGCGGCCGGACGGCGGTTATCCGCCGCCACCAGCAGCGGACGGTGCCCGGAGTGTTTCAAATGATAGGCCAGCTTGACCGCGGTGGTCGTCTTACCGCTGCCCTGAAGGCCAACCAGCATGGCTATCGAAGGAGACTGGGCAGCCGTTGCCAGGCGGCTCTCTCCACCACCCAGGATGGCAATCAGTTCCTCGTTGACAATCTTGATTATCTGCTGGGCGGGGGTCAGGCTGCGCAACACCTCAGCACCGATGGCCCGCTCGCGAACCCTGGTGATAAAGTCCTTGACCACCTTGAAGTTGACATCGGCCTCCAGCAGGGCCAGTCTTATCTGGCGCAGGGCCTCATCAACATCCTTCTCGCCAAGCTTCCCCCGGCTGCCCAGCGCCCGAAAGACCCTGCCCAGCTTTTCACTCAACAACTCAAACATAAAGCCCCTTTCGCCAGTCCATTCTAACGGGGAGAAACTTCGGGCGTCAAGATAATCAGGTTAAAGACTACGGTCAACAACAGGCAATCTGCAGAATGCTTGCCCAGTCTCTGTTGGCCTACCGGCCGCCAGCCTGGTACTGGCGCACCGAAGGGGCGGTCAACAAGCTGACCATTCCGGCAAAGGCCACACCGGCCAGGATAAACCAGGCGCCCTGATAACTACCGTAGGTATCATATACCCAGCCGGCCAGAGGTGGACCAGCCACACCGCCAGCGTACACTATACCGGTAGAAATACCAAGGATAGTACCCATATTGGCCCGCCCATAGTATTCCCGTATCAGGGCCGCCGCCATGGGAATGGGACCTCCGTAGCCGACGCCAAAAAAGGCAATAAAGAGCACCAGCAGCCACGGCCCGGTAACACCAACGTAGTAAAACATAAGCATACTTGAGCAAAGCAGGGCCAAGCCAAAAGCCGTCACCCGCCTCTTGTCAAATCTATCCCCAAACCAGCCGAAGCTAAGGCGGCCAAAGATGGTCACCAGTGGTATGGCCATAGCCACCAGACTGGAGGTCGCCCGGGGAATGCCGAGGCTGCTGAGATAAGGCATGACATGGGTCACCACTGCTACTAACGTAATGAAATGAAGCATTAGCCCGATGGATATATGCCAGAAGGCCCGGCTCTTCAATGCCTGCTTAAGGCTGGCTTCCACGTCCTGGTACTGCGCCGCTATCTGGACTTCGTCAACGTCTACTGTCTTACTTACCTCGCCATCGGGTAAATAGCCGTACTGTTCCGGACGGTGGCGCACCACACTTGCCAGCGGTAAAATAATGGCCAATGCTCCCAGGCCAAAAATCGTCATCGCCGTGCGCCACAGGTAAGTATCGATGACAATGGTTACTAAAGGAACCAGGACACCACCCACGGCCGCGCCGCTGACGATAACACCGGTAGCCAGAGACACCCTTTTACGGAACCAGTTGCCGGCTACCGTCATCGGTAAAACACCGAAATGGGTGCTCACCCCCATGGTGATCAGGACAAATGAACCGTAGTACATCGCCAGGGAGTTGGTACGGCCCAGCAGCAATAAACCAAGACCGGTAAGAATACCCCCGGCAATCAGCAGCTTCCTTGGTCCCCAGCGGTGAAAAAGCCAGCCCACCAAGGGGGCCATGAGGCCGGTCTCAAAGCCACGTATTGAGGCGGCAAAAGATACCAGGGCATAGCTCCACTGGAACTCCTCTACTATCGGCTCAATAATGGCGGTGAAACCCAGATGGACAATACCAGAGCTATATACTGAAATCAAGAAACAGGCGCCGACAATATACCATCCGTAGAACAACTTAAAGCGGGGACGCTTCAAAACAACCATGGGGCACAAAGTCTCCTGAATATCTCTTGAGTTATTTTTCTCATGATATAAACAACCATTGTAACACGTTCGCCCGGTCTATTTATTTACCAGCGACCTGCATGGCCTGGCTAGCGGGAGGGACAGTTATAAAGCCGACCATGCCAGCAAAGGCCAAACCAGCCATGATAAACCAGGCAACTTGATAGCTGCCATAGGTATCATATATCCAACCAGTAAGAGGCGGCCCTATCAGGCTGCCGACATAAGCTACGCCCGTAGCCAGGCCAAGGACAGTCCCCAAACTCACCCGGCCGAAATATTCCCTTATTAAAGCCGCCGACATGGGAACCGGCCCCCCGAAGCCGATGCCGTAAAATATAATGAATGTTATCATCAACCATGTCCCGCCAATATCAACGTAGTTAAACAGGAGCATACCGGTAGCCATCAGGGCCATACCTATAGCTGTTACTCGCCTCTTATCGAACCTATCCCCGAACCAACCAAAGCTGAGGCGGCCAGCGATACTCAATAGCTGTATGGCCATAGCTACCCAACCAGAGGTCCCCCTGGGGATGCCAATACTGCTCAGATAAGGCATGACGTGGGTTAATACGGCAATCGACACCATAAAATGACACACCATCGCCAGAGAGATTTGCCAGAAGGCCCGACTCTTCAAAGCCTGCTTGGCACTGAAATCTACCTCACTGCGTTGCACCTCTGTCTGGACTTCGTCAATGTATACCTTTTGGCTTACCTCACCATCAGGTGAATAGCCATACTGCTCTGGTCGGTGCCTTACTATGGGCGCCAGCGGAAAGATGATAGCCCATGCTCCCAGGCCAAAGACTACCATCGCTGTCCGCCAATCATAAGTATCGACAACCCACGTTACCAGCGGGACCAGGATACCTCCAGCAGCGGTACCGCTAGCCACGATGCCGGTGGCCAGCGATACTCTCTTCCGAAACCAGTTCCCCACCACCGTCATCGGGACAACGCCGATACTCACACTTATGGCGGTGCTCATGAGGATAAATGAAGCGTAAAACATGGCCAGGGAGCTAGCTCTGCTCAGCAGCAATAAGCCGAGACCCATAATGGTAGCCCCGGCGAAAATTAGCTTCCTTGGCCCCCAGCGGTCAAAAAGAAAACCCACCAGTGGTGCCAGGAGGCCAGATTCCAGGCCGCTTATTGAAGCAGCAAATGAGACCAGGGCATAGCTCCAGTGAAACTCCTCCACTATCGGCTCAATGAGCACGGTAAAACTGCGAGTCACGATTCCGGCGCAGTAAACCGAAATCAAGACACAGGCGCCAACAATGTACCACCCGTAGAATAACCTAAAGCGGGGTCGCTTTGAATCGGCCATGCGATATGCTCTGCCCTTATTATCTTGAGAGCCAGGCTTTTTAGGAAAGCATACGCCCAAAGAGAGCGTTACATTCTAAACGTCAATACTACCACTACTCCGCGATATATGCAAACCGTATCAACTATTACACAATCCAATGTTATGGCCTGAGAAAATGTTCTACCGGTCTGGCACCTCACCAACCGTTAGCTTTGTTTTACCAACTGAAGAAGGGATGGTTATGAAGCTGACCATACCGGCAAAGGCCACACCGGCCAGGATAAACCAAGCGCCCTGATAGCTGCCATAGGTATCATATATCCAGCCGGCCAGAGGCGTTCCTATCCAGCTGCCGACATAAGCCACCCCCGTAGCCAAGCCCAGGACAGTGCCCAAACTAGCCCGACCGAAATATTCCCTCATCAAAGCCGCTGACATAGGGACCGGCCCCCCGTAGCCGATACCGAAAACGATAATAAATGTTATCATAAGCCATGCCCCGGCAATGTCAATGTAGCTAAACAAGAGCATGCTTGAACCGAGCAGGGCCATGCCTATAGCTGTTGCCCGCCTCTTTTCGAACCTGTCCCCGAACCAACCAAAGCTGAGGCGACCAGCAATATTCACTAGCGGCATGGCCATAGCCACCAGGCTGGAAGTCACCCGAGGGATGCCGATGCTGCTGAGATAAGGCATCACATGGGTTGTTACGGCTATGGTCACCATAAAATGACACACCATCCCCAGGGCGATGTGCCAGAAAGCCCGGCCTTTCAAGGCCTGCTTAGCCCCAACGTCTGTCTCGCGATAGTGCGCTGCCGCCTGAAACTCATCAACTTCTACTTTTTCACTTACCTCACCGTCAGGCAAATAACCGTACTTTTCCGGCCGGTGCCGTACCAGTAATGCCAGCGGAAATATGACTGCCCATGCCCCCAGGCCAAAAACCGTCATCGCTGTCCGCCACTGGTAAGTATCGACAATCCACGTTACCAGCGGGACCAGAACACCCCCCGCCGCGGTACCGCTCACCACAATGCCGGTGGCCAGCGATACTCTCTTCCGAAACCAGTTTCCCACCACCGTCATCGGGACAACGCCGACACTTATGCTTGCTCCGGTGCTGATGAGGAGAAATGAGGTGTAAAATACGGCCAGGGAGTTGGTACGGCCCAGCAGCAATAAGCCGGCACCCGTAATAGTAGCCCCGGCGAAAATAAGCTTCCGCGGTCCCCAGCGGTCAAAAAGAAACCCCACCAGGGGAGCCAGAATGCCTGCTTCCAGACCGCGTATCGAAGCCGCAACAGAGACCAAGGCATAGCCCCAGTGAAACTCGTCTACTATCGGCTCCATAACGGCGGTAAAACCGAAATACATGACTCCGGCGCAATAAAGCGAAATCAAGAAACAGGCGCCAACAATGTACCATCCGTAGAACAACTTAAAGCGGGGACGATTTGAATCGGTCATACGATATGCTCTGCCCCAATCATCTCGAGAGCCAGACTCTTAGAAAGCATAAGCCCAGGTAGAGCGTAATGTTCTAACCATAAATACTATCACTACTCCCTCTTAAAATACAACCGTCACGTCTTATGAATAGATAAAAAATCAGCCGACTGTGTTAAAATGGGCTAACGAACTCTGCGGCTGAGAATTGAAAGCATGATCCCCATAAAGCTGGCAATACATAACTTCATGTGCTACCGGGACAGTGTGCCGCCCCTCTATTTCGACAGCATCCATACCGCCTGCGTCAGCGGTGATAACGGCAACGGCAAGTCGGCACTTATCGACGCCATAACCTGGGCTCTCTGGGGAAAAGCCAGGGCTAAAACCGACGATGAACTCATCCACCAGGGCGAGGCGGAAATGGGGGTCGAGCTTGATTTTAACATCGAGCAGCAGGCATATCGTGTTATCCGTAAACGCGCCCGGCCCAGGCGGCGGGGGG
>DUEU01000030.1 GCA_011191985.1 Dehalococcoidia bacterium | reverse complement strand
CCCGCGCTGTCGCCGACCAGCAGCTTCTTGTTGTTGACCGGAACCAGAGAATCGATTTCCTCGGTCGTTGCCTTATTGCGTAATGGCAAGAATCGGGAGCCGTTATCGGTGGAGCGCCATATGTTCGGGGCACTCCCCGATTCAATGATAAATACGGAGGTATCTGTCTCGAAGCGGGGAGAAAAGACTATATTGTCGAAGTCGGCCAGGGTGGTGAACGAGCCCTGGCTACCGATTAGCGACTGACCCTGGGTCATTATGGCGTCCCAGGTCTGGCCATGGCTGGTTGTCCGCCACAGGATCTTATTACCGGAGTCTCCCTGGGTAATCATGTATATTGTGCCATCCTGGTCATAGACCGGTGATACGGCTATGTCGGTGATTTCAGTCAGGTTATCGCTGATAAAGGCAGTGCGGGCAAAGGTGGCCCCGCTGTCGGTGCTGCGGGCGAAGCCGCCGTTGGTACCCGAGGTGCCAGCGTAGACGTAGTAACCCAAGCCGTGAAACGCCCCCAGGGCCACGCAGGCATTCGTAGCCGGTGGGGCTGACGGTGGTGGGGAGCCTATGCCGCCCATAAAGCTGAAGACACCGCCGGTGGTCAGTCCGGCGACGACCATTGGGCCGATTACGGTCGGTTCGTACTCCTCACCGATAAGCATGACGGGGTCAATGGCATTACCGGCCGCATCCAGGGAATAAACCGGCGCCGGTAAAGACACCAAATCTACCAGCGGAGCGTTCGGTGCCTCAACTCCCGTAATCATATAGACGCCGCCGGTTAGCCCGCCGACATCAAGCCCGACGTACTGGACGTATTGTTCTTCGTCGACATCCGAATCATAGTCGGCGGGGAAGGCCAGCAGGCCGGAGGTGGCCGCCATTGGCAGTGGGGGATCCACCAACACGTTCATGATATAGGCATCAGCAACTTCGCCCCCCCAGTTACCGACACCGAACCTGGTGGTGACGATAGTATTTAGCTCATCGGTTACCACGGCGACTATCTGCTCGTCGTCGCTGAAATTGGGCGAGAAGGCTACGGCGAGCACGTCATACATGCTGCCGGCGTCGCTGTTACCTACCCTCAGGTCGGTCAGGTTACTGAATGTCTCCGATTCGTCATAGAAATATACCCCGCCGTATTCCAGGTTATCGACATCGCGGGTGCTAATAACCAGTAAGTTATCGCCGTGGTGTTCGATAACATCGAACGACGTTATTTTCAAGCCATCGGCGCCAGCACCGCCGGGGTTATTACCGACAATATCAAAATCCTCGCCGCCGTCAGTAGACTTGTAGACATTATTCTCGGTTGACAGATAAATGGTGTCGGAGTCTTCCCGGTCAGGCAGGTTGATGGCGATAATCATCGAGCCGCCATCACCGGCCGGTATTTCCCATAGCGGTGTCCAGGTGTAGCCGTCGTCGTCGGACTTATAAAGGTTGTGGTTGCCGATGCCCTCGGTAGCGGCATAGATGGTAGTACCATCGCCGGCAACACCGAGGGCGGTAACGCTTGTGCCGGGACCGGTCAACACCCAGTCGCCAGCTTTACCTTCCTTGGGGATGGGGTACTTGTTCCAGGCGTCGGTTTCCGGGCTGGCCTGGATGGCCAGCGGGCTCAGGGCAGTGGACGGTAACAGCAGCAGGACAACTGCCAGCCAGATATATATTATTCTTTTAGCCAGGTTTTGATGATCCAAAGGGCACACCTCACAAACGTCTCAGAACAGCCAGTATCCCGTAAAGGATAAGTAACGCTATCAAAGGACTGAAATCTACCATGCCCGTCCGGGGTAGTATCCGGCGCAGTGGCATCAGTAAGGGCTCGGTTACCTTGTACAGGTAAATGGCCACGATGTTGGTTGGCCGCGGTGAAAACCAGGACAGCACCGACCGGGCGATAATAATGATGATTAGCAGGTAGCACAGGAAGCTGATGAAGCTGATAAAAAAATCCAGTATCGACATTATTGGTACTGCCCCGTTTTAGCCTTTTGCTCCTGCTCCCAGCGTCGCCAGAGCGCCGGGAACTCCTTTTCCAGAAAGGCGTAGATATCCCTCATCTCCTCCAGCCACCTTCGAGTTACATGTTTTTTATCGGCCAGTATTTCCAGCCCGTGGTCGGCAAGCTCACGGAATAGCGTTATCTCGTCAGCGAGCCCGTGCCCGGTGAGATGTTTCCAGGCATTTACGCTGATCTGTAAGTAGGTCTGCCTTTCCCCCGGCAGGCAGAAGCGCTCGATAATGCCGAGTTGGACAAGGAGGCGGGTCATGGTGCTGATAGAACCACGGCTGGCTATCAGGGCGTCCACCAGCTGGCTTGGGGATTGGTAGGGAGGATCGCATATCATGAGACGGCCAAATATACGGCCGGCCATACGGGGAAGCCCCGTCTGCTCGAAGACGATACCGACTTCTTCCACGAACTTTCTTTCTTCGTTCGGTAACTGGGTAGTCATATCTGGCCCCCGGAAATATTGTTAGATATTATAATATATATTGTAATTATTGTCAATACTATAATTATTGAAATTATAAAAATAATATAATAATTATGTAACTGGATTGACAGCAGCGTTCTTCAACTGCCCAGTTCCCGGGCTCTATTGAAGGCGGCGGTAACCGCCTGCTTGAGCAGTTCGCCGAAATTTCCCTCCGACAGCTTTTGCAGTGCGGTGGCGGTGGTACCGCCGGGCGAGGTGACCATTTCTCGGAGTTCGGCGGGCGATTTGTCTGACTTCAGGGCAAAATGCGCGGCGCCAATGGCGGTCTGCAGCACCAGCTCCTCGGCGATATTGCGGGGGAGACCAATGTGCAGCGCCGCTTCGACCAGGGACTCTATCATGAGGAAAACGTAGGCCGGCCCGCTGCCGCTGATGGCGGTGGCCATGTCAATATATTTCTCGTCCTCAACAAAAATCTCCCGGCCCATAGCCCTGAGGATAGAGGCTGTCCACTGCCGCTGCTGGGAGTTGACCGCTTCGGCAACTGTCCACACGGTCATCCCCTCGCCAATCCGGGCCGGGGTGTTGGGCATGGCGCGGACAATAGGACCGTGCTTCAGGCCGTGAGACAGGGTATCAATCCGCGCCCCGGCAATAATTGATAGTACCAGCTGGTCCTTTTTTAGCTGACCGCTGAGCTCGGCTATGACCCCCTCCAGGTTCTGCGGCTTGACGGCCAGCACCACGACATCGGCTCCCTCTATGGCAAGGCGGTTGTCGCTGGTGACCGCCACCCCGTACTGGCTCTCCAGGTGTTGGCGGCGGGTATCGGCCAGGTCGCTGACGGTAATCTCCGATGGTAAGGCCAGCTTATTGTCCAGAATGGCGGAGAGTATCGCTTCCCCCATAGCCCCGCCGCCGATAAAGGCTATCTTCATGCTGTTGGCCTCTCTCCGAATATAGCGCGGCCGATTCTAACCATGGTCGCCCCCTCCTCGATGGCAACTTCGAAGTCGTCGGTCATGCCCATGGACAGGTGTTCCAGACCCAGGGAATCGCGCAGTGAGCGCAGCTTGTGGAATACTGGTCGCACCTCCTCTGGGTCGTCGACTAGAGGGGCGATGGTCATCAGCCCCTTGATGGCGAGTCGGGGCAGGCTGGAAATGGCGGCCAGCGCCGGGGCTACATCATGAATAGAAAAGCCGCTCTTGCTGGCTTCACCGGCGATATTAACCTCAAGCAGGATGGGCAGCGTCTTTGGCGTGCGCTGACTGAGCACCTCAGCCAGCTTAATCGAGTCTACACTCTGGATTAAGTCAAAGATTTCTACCGTTTTTTTAGCCTTGTTAGTCTGGAGGTGGCCGACCATGTGCCAGGTGGGGTGGGGAGTGAGGGCCGCCAGCTGCTCGATTTTGGTAACCGCTTCCTGGACCCGGTTTTCCCCGAAGTGGCTGATACCGGCCGCAAGAGCCATTGCCACCGCCGGGGGGGCCACGGTCTTGGTCACGGCAACCAGCGTTATTTCGGCCGGTGACCGGCCGGAGCGATTACAGGCTTGCTCAATACGCTGCCTCACCGCGTCAACGTTGGCCCTGATTTCTGTACCGACTGCCATTAGCGCACCACTATATTGACCAGTTTCCCCGGGACGTATATTTTTCTTAGAGCCTCTTTACCTTCGAGGTATGGCTTCACTCGTGTTGATTCCGCAGCTATTTGTATAGCTTCGACCTCGGTGGTAGATGCTGGCACTATAATTCGGTCGCGTAGCTTACCGTTTACCTGGATTACCAGAGTAATCTCCTCGTCCTCGGCCAGTTCTGGGTCCCATTTGGGCCATGGCTGGTTGTGTATACTGTAGTCATGCCCCGTCTGCTGCCACAGCTCCTCGGCGAGGTGAGGGGCTGTTGGTGCTAAAAGCAGCATAAGGGTATCTATAGACTTTTTCCAGTCTGAATCATCGACACTTCCGTTTTCTCTTACCTTAGCCAGGTAGTTTGAAAACTCCATGAGGGCGGCAATCATGGTATTGAAGCGTAGCTTTTCCAGGTCTTCGGTGACCTTTCTTATCGTCTGGTGGGTAACCCGAGATAATGCCCGCGGCGTCTGTTCTATATCTTGGACTTGTCCCGGAGTTTTCTGTTTATATCCGCTGGTTACCAGATTCCATATTCGGGTCAGCCAGCGGCTGATACCGCTGATACCGCTATCGTTCCATTCCCCGCCCTGTTCCCAGGGGCCAATGAACATCAGGTAGGCACGTACCGCATCCGCCCCCAGCTCGGAGACGTACTCATCCGGAGTGATCACGTTGCCCTTTGACTTGCTCATCTTCTGCCGCTCAACGATAATGACACCCTGGTTGAACAGGCGGGTGAACGGCTCGCTGAAGTCAATCAGCCCCATGTCGCGCAGTGCCTTGGTAAAGAAGCGGGCATAGAAAAGGTGCATGACGGCATGCTCGGCGCCGCCGGTATACAGGTCTACCGGCAGCCAGTGCCCAGCCTTTTCGCTATCGAAGGCAGACGTGTCGCAATGGGGGCTGGTATAACGGAAAAAATACCATGACGAGCACATGAAAGTGTCCATGGTGTCCGTCTCGCGCTGGGATGGCCCGCCGCAGCGGGGGCAGGTGGTATTGACGAAAGCCTCATTATATTTTAGCGGTGACTCGCCGGTGGGTTTGAACTCGGCATCTTCGGGCAGGAGTACTGGCAGGTCTTTCTCGGGCACAGGGACGATGCCGCAGTCCAGGCAGTAAATCATGGGGATGGGCGCCCCCCAGTAGCGCTGGCGGGAGATGAGCCAGTCCCGCAGCTTGTAGCTCACCGATGACTTTCCCTGACCGTTTTTCTCCAGGAAATCGGTGATTGCGGCTGCCCCCTGCTCACTGGGCAGGCCGTCGAACTGGCCTGAGTTCACCATGGTGCCAGCCTCAACGTATGCCTGTTCCAGCTCCTCACCCTGCCATCCCGGCGGCGCTACCACGACCCGTATCGACAGGTTATACTTCTGGGCGAAGGCAAAGTCACGCTCATCGTGGGCTGGTACACCCATTACCGCGCCGGTGCCGTAGCTCAGCAGCACGTAATCGGCAATCCAGATGGGCACCGATTCCCCGTTCAGGTGGTTTTTCACGTATGCCCCGATGAAAACGCCGTCCTTTTCCCGCTCGGTTGATAGTCTCTCAATCTCGGTCTGCTGCCGTGAGCGGGCGATGTATTCCTCAACCTCGGCTTTTCGGTTCGGGGCGGTCAACCTGGCGACAAGTGGGTGTTCTGGGGCTAGTACCATAAAGGTGACGCCGAAGGTGGTGTCGGGGCGGGTGGTAAATACCCTGATTTCTTTCTCTTCAACACCGGGGTGGTCGAGGGCAAAGGCAATCTCGGCGCCGACGCTCTTGCCTACCCAGTTCCGCTGCATTGATTTGATTCGTTCTGGCCAGTCGAGGCCGTCGTGCTGCATGAGTTCATCGGCGTAGCGGGTGATGCCGAAGAACCATTGCTCCAGGTCGCGCCGGATAACTGGCGTCTCGCAGCGCTCACAGACGCCCTCGCCGACCACCTGCTCGTTGGCCAGCACCGTCTGGCAGTGGGGGCACCAGTTGACCGGGGCCTTGCCGCGATAGGCCAGCCCCGCTTCGTACAGCTTCAGGAAGAACCACTGCGTCCACTTATAGTACTCGGGCAGGCAGGTAATCACCTCGCGTGTCCAGTCGTAGATGGCGCCGATGCTCTTGAGCTGTCGGCGCATGTTG
>DUEU01000003.1 GCA_011191985.1 Dehalococcoidia bacterium | reverse complement strand
TCTTCCCCCACACGGTGTCGCTGGGTCAGGCTTTCGCCCATTGCCCAATATTCCTTGCTGCTGCCTCCCGTAGGAGTCTGGGCCGTGTCTCAGTCCCAGTGTGGCTGACCACCCTCTTAAGCCAGCTACCGATCATCGCCTTGGTAGGCCATTACCCCACCAACTAGCTAATCGGACGCAAGCCTCTCATCAAGCGCCTTGCGGCTTTAGTGACCGCGCATAACGCGGCCACCACATTCGGTATTAGCCTCGGTTTCCCGAGGTTATTCCCAACTTGAAGATAAGTTGCTTACGCTTTACTCACCCGTTCGCCACTGTCCTTATCCGAAAACAAGGACCGTTCGACTTGCATGCATAAGGCACACCGCCAGCGTTAATCCTGAGCCGGGATCAAACTCTCCGCTACAAATGCTTTGCTTAAAACCTTCCTTCCACTATCCAGTTGTTAAGGTGCTATTTTGCTTAGAAATCTTATCATAATCACATTACTTTGTCAATTTCCCTTTATGCATAATCAGTACCCTCCGGAAGCAGCCACGCCTCACAAATAAAATAACCTGTGTTATAATCGGGTAAGAATAAAAAGAGATCTGTCAAGCATGGTCAACATGGTTACCTTAATAAATAAACAGCTGCCGCCAGAACTGGTCAGCCTGCTGCGCCTGGCCGGTGAGACCGCCAGCCAGCAGGGGCAGAAGCTGTGCCTTGTCGGCGGTGTTGTCCGCGACCTGCTCCTGGAACGGGCCAACCTCGACCTAGACCTGGTTGTGGAAGGTAACGCCATTGAACTGGCCCAGGCGCTGGTGCAGACCAGACCGGGCAAGCTTACCCCCCATCCCCGGTTTGGTACCGCCAAAATACAGTGGCCAGAATGGAGCTTCGACCTGGCCACCGCTCGCTCCGAGACCTATGCCCGGCCCGGCGCGTTGCCAACGGTCAAGCCAGGTTCAATCAACGATGACCTCTTTCGCCGCGACTTCACCATCAACGCTATGGCAGTCCACCTTGACCCCGACCATTACGGCGAAACCCTCGACCTCTACGGAGGTCGGGAAGACCTGCAGTCCCGGCTTATCCGTGTCCTGCATAACCGTAGCTTCACCGATGATGCCACCCGCATCTGGCGCGCCCTGCGCTATGAGCAGCGGCTGGACTGCCGTCTGGAGCGCAACACCCACAAGCTTCTTACTCGTGATGCGATCATGCTGGAAACAATCAGCGGCGACCGGATACGACACGAGCTGGAACTGATATTCAAGGAAGAACTACCAGAGAAAATTATCTACCGCGCCGAAGAGCTCGGTGTCCTCAGCCAGTTGCACCCGGCACTCCGGGGCAACAGTGAACTCGCTGAGCTGTATAACCGGGCGCGAAATCTCACCACCCCCAGCCCACCACCAGCTGCCCTCTACCTAGCCCTGCTCATCTATCCTCTCAATAGCCAGGAACTGGAGAAGCTCATCGTTCGCCTGCGCCTGCCCAAACCGCTAGCCGTCACGCTGCGGGACACCATCAGCATCGCCGACCGGACTGAGCCGCTGCAAGACCCGGTGCTCACACCGTCCCGCATCCACCAGCTCCTCCAAGGCCACGCCCCACTGGCAATTAACGCCGGCCTGCTGGCCACCGACTCCTCGGTAGCCCGACGTCATATCCGGCTGTACCGGGACAAGCTGCGCTATATGCGGACTACGCTTACCGGCGACGACCTCATCAGCATGGGCATACCAGCCGGCCCCGACCTGAAAACAATCATGGAAAGGCTGTTAGCAGCCAAAATGGATGGGGAAGTCACCAGCCGGCGGGAGGAGGAAGGGATGGTGAAGGGATTGTTGTCCAGTATCTCCGGTCAATAACGAACAAGGCCTTATTTATTGAAGTTTAGGAGACTTCATCAGTAATTATAAGTGATAAGAGGGGCTGAACCGAGTAAAATTACCCCTCCGGCCCTTTGCCGGATACCCCCAACGCCATTGGACAAAACCCGCCTGTCATGCTAAGATTATGATAACCTTTAAGGAGGAAATAGAAAATCTCACAAGGAGAAAGAGTAGTGATCTGAAGCCAGTAGTATTGAATATTGTCTCGGGGGTTGGCGATTAGTCTGTTTATCTACGCCCCGCAACCATACTCAGTGATTCACAGATGATGCAGACCATTGACAATAGATATAACCTACTCATCAGCACTACTTTCCCTACGTATTCTTCCAACATACAGCCCTCAGTATTCTGGCCTTTCGCTGCCAGAAGCAACTCCCCCCTACCGGAATGCAATATTCCCCTCAGACAGATACGTAGATTGACTGAGAACCCCTCTGAGCAAAATTCTTTAAGACTGGCTTTAAGCGACTTCGGATTCCATCTCGCTACTACTGCTAAACCTCGGTTATTACACCTGATGCTCCTTGTGCTTCTCGATACCCGCCGCCTGTTTTACCTGTTGCCAACCGCCGCTGGCGAGACGGTAGGTGCTATTTGCCACTCGGGCAAAATATGGGGAGATAAATATGCTGGCGACCAGAAACCCGATTGATATCGGACTCAATATACAGCAAGTGCTAAAGACTATCGGCTACCACGGTAATTGCACACCTCCGGCTCGCACCATGTCCCTGGTCGACGAGTACCTGGAGAACTTCCATAACCTCGTGGAACCCGCCTACTCATACGTCATCCGGGATGTCGAGTGGGTCCAGGGACCTATCAGCTTTATCAGGGATGCAGTAATATTTAAAAGCCAGGTCATTGCCCGATTGCTGGAGCAGTGCCAGAAGGTGGTGGTATTCGCTGTGACCATCGGCAATCACCTGGAAGAAATGGTCAACCAACTCGCCGAAGACGGACTCATACTCCAGGCTACCGTGCTGGACGCAATAGGGTCAAGCGCCGTCGAGAAACTGGCCGAGTTTGTCGAGACCAGCATCCGTGAGGCGTCTGGTGCCCAGGATCTCAGCACCAGCCGACGCTTCAGCCCCGGCTATTGTGACTGGAATATAGGCCAGCAGCGGATGCTCTTCTGGGCGCTGAACGGGGATACGGCCGATATTCGCCTGACCAGAACGTGCCTGATGATTCCGCAAAAATCCATCTCAGGCATTATCGGCATCGGACCCGGTAATAGTGCCCTGGAGAGCTATAATCCCTGCCGTACCTGTAAAAAAAGACATTGTCCGGGTAGAAGGTAGTTCATCATAAATGATTCGCAAAGGAATAGACGGCGGCAGCTTTAAACCCCTCAGCGAAGAGTCGGTAGCCAAGATACATCAGTCCGCAATGCGGGTTATTGAGGAAGTGGGCTTTGAGGTTAACTCGCCGACGGCGCTTGATCTCTTCGAGAAAGCCGGGGCCCGTGTTGAGCGGGAGAACCGGCGGGTCTGCCTATCCCAAGACAGGGCTATTGAGCTGATAAGAAGGGCTCCACCAGAAGTCCGGCTCTGCGGCCAGGATGCCAGGCACGATATCCTGCTGGGCGGAAACCGGGTGTATACCGGCACTGGCGGCACCGCCCTGTATGTTTATGAGCCGGCTACCGACCTGAAGCGACCAGCCACGCTGGAAGACCTGAAGCGATTCACTAGGCTAGTCAACCAGCTGGACAACATCCATTTGTTCATGCTACCTACCTATCCTAACGAACTGCCGGTGGAGCAGGTAGACGTAAACCGCTTCTTTGCCGGCTTGGACAATACCGCCAAGCATATCATGGGCGGGGTCTATACCCTGGACGGGGTGCAGCAGGTAATACGAATGGCCGAGATAGTCGCCGGTTCGGACGACGCGCTGAAGCAACGGCCTCTTATCTCCATGGTGACCTGCAGCATAAGCCCCCTTAAAATGGATTGGCATTATGGCGACCTGATAGTGGCCATTGCCCGCAGCAGCATCCCCGTGGTCTGCCCGGCCGAGCCACTGTGTGGGGCCACCTCACCGGTCACGCTGGCCGGAAACCTGGTTATCCAAACGGTGGACTCACTGATGGGGGTAATGCTCACCCAGATTGTCAATCCCGGCACACCGGTCATTTTTGGCTCGGTGGCCAGCAGCACCGACCTGAGGTATCTTAACTACCTGGCTGGCTCTATCGAGATGGGGCTGCTCAACGCCGCCGGTGCTCAGATGGCCCAGTTCTATAAACTGCCCTTCTACGCCACCGGCGGCATGACCGACTCCAAGGTTCTCGATGCCCAGAGCGGCTATGAGTCGGCACTGACCAATATGCTCTGTGCCCTGGCCGGGGCCAATTTCATCCACGACTCGGCCGGCCTTATGGAATTCGCCCTGACCATGTGCGCCGAGAAACTGGTCATTGACGATGAAATCCTGGGGATGGTGATGAGGGCGGTGGAATGTATAAGGGTAGACGACGAGACCCTGGCCTTCGACCTCATCAAACAGGTGGGGCCGGGCGGCAATTTCGTCACCGCCAAGCATACCCGCCATTTCATGCGCAGCGAGCACTACCAGCCCACCCTGAGCGACCGGAAGAGCCGTGAGGAGTGGGCTGAAGACGGCCAAAAGGCCACCTGGGAGCGGGCATCGGATATAGTACAACGTCTTCTGGCCGAACATAATCACCGCCTGCCCGCGGTAACAAGACAGCAGGTACTCTCGGCGATACCCGGACTCGTGGATTAGCCTATGCTGGTAATCGGAGAAAAAATCAACGCCACCAACAGCGCCGTGGCCGAAGCTATCGCCAGAAGGGATGATGAATTCATTGCCCGGCTGGCCAGTTCTCAGGACGCCGGCGGTGCTGATTTCATCGACGTAAACGCCGGCAGCGGCCACGGTCCGCTACAGGACGACGCCACTAGTATGGCCTGGCTGGTAAAGACAGTCCAGTCGGCCACCAACAAGCCGTTAGCCATCGACAGCGACTCACCCAGGGTTATCGAAGCCGCCTTAGGCCAGTACCGGGGGGAACAGCTGATTATCAACTCGGTTACCGCCGAGCCAGCCAGGCTCGAACCCATTGGCTCTCTGGCCGCCGAGCGGCATGCCTGGCTGGTAGCGCTGGCTATGGGCGCCGAAGGTATACCGGACACCTCCGAAAAGCGGCTGGCCGCCTGTGATACTATAATGGCCGGCCTGCTCCGTCTTGGCATCGAGCCGGAGCAGGTCTTGTTCGACCCGCTGGTACTGCCCATCGGCGTGGACTCAACCCAGGGACTGGTCACCCTGAAGACCATAGAGCAAATTAAAGCCCGCCATCCGGCCGCCCGGACGATGATGGGCCTGAGCAATATCTCTTACGGTCTGCCTAACCGCAAGCTGATTAACCTGGCCTTTCTGCAGATGGCAGCCTACGCCGGCCTGGATGCGGTAATCCTTGACCCCCTCGACGCCAGGACAATGAGCCTGGTCAAGGTGGCCGACATGCTCAACGGCAAAGACACTTTATGTAAAGCATACTTACGGGCCCACCGCAAGGGCGATATAGTAAATTAGGGGAAAGGTAATGTCACGACCGGGGGTGCTGGTAGAACCCTACCAGCGTTTATCACCAGAGCAGATAGAGCAGGTACACAGGGCGTCTATGGAAATCCTGACCGACCCGGGTATGCTGTGTTACAACCGTGAAGCTGCCGAGCTCTTCGGCGACCACGGGGCCGAGGTCTCATCACCCGAACCCGGCTGCTGGCGGCTCCAGATACCGGAGAGACTCATCCTGGAGACGCTGGACTCGGCACCGAAAACGGTGAAGCTGGGCGCCCGGTATGAGGACAATTGCCTGATACTTGACGGCCGGGAACCTAGAGTACGCTTTGCCTCGGGCTCGGAGTCCAACAACTGGCTGGATGTCTCTGTCGAGACTCTGGTCAGCAAGCATGACCCGGGGCGCGAAATCGAGTGCCCAACATTCCGTCTGGAGAAAGGCACCGTAGACCGCCTGGCAACGGCGGCTCACCTCTGCGAGCACCTCGAATCATGGGACGGCTTCCTGCGCCCGGTCAACATCCAGGATGACGATATCAACGATGACAACAAAGATGTCAACAAGTTCTTTGTTTCCCTGAACAATACCAGCAAACACGTGATGGCCGGGCTGACCGAGCTCAATCAGCTGGGTAATGTCATCCATATGGCCCAGCTGATAGCCGGCGGCGAGGTGGAACTCAGGGAAAACCCCGTCATCTCCTTTATTACTTCGGTAATCAAGAGCCCCCTGCAGCTTGTGGATGACACCACCCAGAAATCAATCGAGATAGCCAGAAGCGGCCTCCCCTTGGTCATATCCAGCGCCCCCCAAGGCGGCTCCACAGCACCTATTCTGGAAGCGGGTATTGTCGCCCAGATTAATGCCGAAATTCTCACCGGCGTCTGCCTGACCCAGCTGGTGAACAAGGGTGCCCCGGTGATATACGGCAGCGTACCCGGCCGGGCTAACATGAGCGACCTCAACGATTCTTACGGAGTCCCCGAGTTCAGCCAGTACAACATCGACTGTATTCAGATGGCCCGCCGCTACAGCCTGCCCTGCTATTCCTCAGGGGGTGTTGCCGATGGAAAGATACCCGGCATACAGGCCACGGTGGAGAGGCTCTTCTCCCAGACACTGGTAACCCTGGCCGGCCCGCAGTATCTGCACTACGCCTTCGGCCTTCTGGAGCGCACCAACACCTTCTGTCCGGTACAGGCCGTGCTCGACAATGCCCACATCGGCATGATAAAGGGCCTGGCCAAGCCACCGTCCTTCAGCGAGAGCACCATACCCGAAATCCTGGAGCAGACACGAAGGGCCATGGGCTCTTCACACAAGCTCTTCGTTCGCTTTGCCCGCAGCTCGCTCCACGCCGGCGCTATTACCCCCCCGTATCCTTTTGAAAGCAGCGATATGGTGGACGAGACACTAATCAGGGCAACAGAGCGGACAGGCGAGCTACTCTCGTTGCCACCATCCCGCCTAGACAAGGGCACCATTGACCGGATATTTCAGGAGATACCCGGCCTGTTGACCAGGCTTAAAATCTACTAAGGTCGGAGAGTAATAATGACAGAAGACTTGATTAGCCAGATTATGGAAAACGTCATCCAGGGGAGAGTTACCCGGGATGACGAAGGACTGGACGAAGGTATTGTCGGCCAGCCCGGGGTCAGCGAGCTTGTCCAGGAAGCTATTGCCTCGGGTATTAAAATCGAGGATATAATCAACCAGGGCCTCACCAAAGGCATGGAGGTAGTGGGCAAGAAATTCGAGGCCAAGGAGTATTTCATCCCGGATATGCTGGCCTCGGCTGAGGCAGTGGGTGCCGGTATGGAGATACTGGAGCCCCATCTTACCAAGAGCGGTATCAAGTCCAAGGGTAAGATAATCGTGGCTACCGTAAAAGGAGACCTCCACGATATCGGCAAGAACATAGTGTCAATACTTCTGCGAGGAGCCGGCTATACCGTGAAGGACCTGGGTAACGACGTCGATACCCAGACTATCGTAGCCGCGGTAAGAGAGGAGAAGCCTCAATTTGTCGGTCTTTCCGCGCTGCTCACCAGCACCATGACCAACATGGGCGACGTTATCCAGGCCCTCGGGGACAACGGTCTCCGGGACAAGGTGAAGGTCGTTATCGGTGGGGCACCGGTCTCGGCGGAATTTGCCCAGAGCATCGGTGCCGATGGTTACGGTGCCGACGGTTTCAAAGCGGTAGCCGTTATTGAGTCCCTGGCTTCGGCATAGCAATAAATTTAGCAAACTCTGAATCTGCGATATCGGCGAGAACGTAATAGAGAAGGAGGAAATAGTGATTACAGAAGCAGCCATCGATTATACGCCGCTGGAGAAGATTGACCGCCTGCCCCTCAACAGGCGGCTGAAAACACTGAAGGAAAGATACCTGGATACTCCCATCAAGCTGGCCAGCGAACGGGGCACGCTGTACGCGGCATCATGGCGGGAAACTGAAGGGGAGCCAATTGAGTTGCGTTGCGCCAAAGCGGTCAAGAAGGTGCTGGAAGGTGTACCGGTAGCCATATTTGACGACGAACTGGTGGTGGGCAGTATAACCAAGCACTTCAGAGGTTCATATACCCAGCTTAACTATGACTCAGGCTGGGTGCTGGAGCTGCTGGAGAATGCCAGTAAAGGCAAGATAACCATGGGTGGTGTCAACGTCATCGGTGAGCTTGATGAGAACGTAGAGCGGGAGCTGCGGAAAAACAGCGCCTACTTCAAGGGCAAGACCACCCGCGACATTGAAGAGCAGGTCTGCCGCTCTCTCTGGGGTGACTGGCACTATGATGTCGTTGACCTCAGGGGGCAGGCGCCATATCACTACGCCGCCCCCGGCTACGGTATCACTTATTACGACAAAGTATTTGCCAAGGGCCTACGGGGTATTATTGAGGAGGCACAGGACAACCTCGACCACGCCCAGGAAAGAGGAATAACCGACCCGGAAAAGATATGGTTCTGGCAGTCGGTGATTCTGGTAAGCGAAGGTCTGATAAACTTCGCTCGCCGCTATGCCGAGCATGCCCGTGAACTTGCCGCCGGCGAAAGCGACCCGTCACGGCGGGCAGAACTGGAAGACATAGCCCATGCCTGCCAAAACGTCCCCGAGAACCCGCCGGCCAGCTTCCACGAGGCGGTACAGGCAGTATCGTTTATCGAGCTGGCCAAGGTCCTGGAAAACGGCCGCATCGGTGACTACTGCGGCCGGCTCGACCAGTGCCTCTGCCCTTATTTCAAGAAAGACATAGAGGCCGGCCATATAACCATGGAAAAGGCGGCCGACCTGGTTGGTGGACTTATAACCCTGTTCGGCCGACGGGAGCAGTGCTCCCAGGTCCTGATGCGGGAGGCGGTCCAGACCAACAAAATTGCCAATATCACCCTGGCCGGCCTGACCCGTGATGGTCAGGACGCCTGCAACGAGCTGACCCATCTTTTCCTGCATATGGTAGCCCTGCTGAAGTATGCCGAGCCGCACTTTACCTTCACCTGGCATGAGGGTACTCCTCACTGGGCGATGATGAAAGCCATCGAGACCAACCGCATAACGGGGGCCGGTCATCCCCAGTTTATCAACGGCGACACCACCACCCAGTACTTCATCAAGCGCGGTGTCCCACTGGAGGATGCCCGGGACCACGCCTACCTAGGGTGCTCTTACGCTCACCCCAAGAACCAGGGGTATCACTGCAAGGCAATATCGTACATAAATGTGGCCCTGCTGCTCGACCTGGCGCTGCATAATGGTGTCGGCCCGATGACGGGCAAGAAGATCGGTATTGAAACCGGCGACCCCAGAAATTTCAAGACCTTCGACGAGCTGTTCCAGGCGCTGGAAAAGCAGATAGAGTACAACCTCAAGCGTTTCATCCACCACAACCACATAGCCCACTACGTCGAGCTGACCACCTGGCGCGTGCCCCTGCACTCGACCTTCGCCAGCGGCTGCATTGAGAACGGTCACGATATTATGATGGGCGGCCAGCTGGCCAACCCGGCGGAACACGCCGTGTGGGACGTCATCGACCGCGGCTATATACCGGCCGCCGACTCGCTGACGGCCATAAAGAAGCTGGTCTACGATGAAAAGAAGCTGACCATGGACGAGCTCCTCGCCGCCCTGGACGCTAATTTTGAAGGTGAGCGGGGACAGGAAATAAGAAAGATGTGTCTTGATGCCCCCAAGTATGGCAACGACATCGACGAGGCCGACTATATGGTGCGCGACGTCGGCAAGATAATACCCCTTCTGCTGGAATCGGAGCGGACCCCCTTTGGCTCCCGCTATTCCATCATCCGCCAGGGCCTGACCTGGCACTACTACGGCGGCAAAGGCGTGGCCGCCCTACCCAACGGGCGCAAGGCCGGGGAACCGCTGGCCGATGCCTCCCTCTCCCCAACACAGGGTGCGGACACCAACGGGCCAACCGCCGTCTGTAACTCGGCGCTTAAAGCCGATTTCAGCGATGCCCGAACCGCCGTCCTCAACCAGAAGTTCCCCCTGTTCCTTTTCAACAACCCAGAATTTGCCGAGAAGCTGGCCGACTTCACCGAGGCCTTTTTCCGCAGCGGTGGGCTGCACATCCAGTACAACCTGCTCGATGCCGAGACCCTGCGCCAGGCAAAGAAGCACCCGGAGCAGTACAAGGACCTTATCGTCAGGGTAGCCGGCTATAGCGCCTACTTTGTCCTGCTAGCCCCCGAGGTCCAGGACGAGATTATCGCCCGCAGCGAGCAGACCCTATAATCGTGGGGTGACTATAGCAGCTAAGGTGATTGGTCTTATCCTCAGCAGCCAGCCGCCGGTCACCGATTATCTAGACGACCTGATACACCCATACCTGATGGTACACATCAGGCTCGCCCTTGGGAAGGGGTTGAAACTCCTCGCTCACCTCTACCAGACGCCACCTGCCCGCCGACTCCAGTGCCGACTGCTTTTCCTTGAAGCCAGAGTCGCGGTATACATCAGGGCGCAGCGAATAAACGATATACCCGCCCGGTTTGGTGACGCGGATTAACTCATCAAGGGAACTGGCCGGGGCATGACCCACCGTCAGCACCCCGACGCTGATAATGGCATCAAATGAATCGGTAGGGTAGTCCAGAGGCTCCCCCATTACCATCTGGTGGAATTCCTGATAAACGTTTTTCTTGCGGGCCTCCTCAAGCATACCCTGAGATATGTCCATAGCCACCATATTTTTATAGCCCTGCTTGGCCAATAATTCACCCACCAGTCCGGTACCGGCGCCGGCATCCAGTATCTTTGCCTCTCTGGGTACATAGCGGACCAGGAAATCAACGGCGCGTTGCGGTCCTAGCCAGCCAAACCCTTCCTCAAGGTCTTCGTCATAGTCCCTGGCCCACTGGTCATAGCGCTCGGCCAGTTCCTTGTTGTCACGGGAAGAGTAAATCCACTGGACCCTTTTCTCTCTTTCCGTCATGAGTGCCTCCTTTTCGCAAAAATAAACGGCTCCGGCGTTACACAAGCCTGCTGGATGTTAAGATCAAGACTGCCACAGAATCGGTTCCACAACACGGACGATAACTATAAGCTGAAACCGTGTCCCGCAACCATTATTGAATTGTCTCGTCTCTATAAGCCGAAACAGTGCCGACCGCCTGTTTACAGTAGGGTGGGTACATCCTTGCCGGCGTCATCTATACCCCTGAGTTTGCTTTCTGCCTGCTCCTGCTTTCTAGCGACCTCACTGATGAAGGCAGCTGAATCGGCGTAATATTTTCTTACTTTTTCCACGTCTCTTAGTTCAGAGAGTATCACGGTGACATCAATCAGGCCCCTCTCCCGGGGATAATCACCGTTCCTGATTATTGCCTCCGGAGCAATGTCTTTAACACTGTCACCGAGCTCCTTCACCAGGTCCATGTTCATTTCCTTGGCTGGTGCCGAAAGGAGATACAGCACCCGGCCGGCGTCAGCCGGGTTACACATAAGAGACAGCTCGCTGATGGCCTCGTCCATGGCCTGGATGCCCTTGTGGGTCTCGGTGCTTTTCTTGCGGAAGTTGCGACTCTGCAAAAAGGGGATTCTAATCATGGGCAGCGGTGAGCTGCCATAGCCGATTATCGTCCAGCCAACCAGGGTCTGAATGATATCGCCGGCATCAAGTATCCTCACCCCAATATGTTTCGCCTTCTTCTCCTCGCCGGCACAGAGCAGGTTGTAGAAAGGCTCGGCAATCAGGGCATTAATCTTGGCGATGTTGTTTCTAAGGGAGAAGTCCTTCCTCACGTACCGCTGATTGTCAACCAGAATAACGGCATCGGCTACTGAACTCACCGACTTAAGGCAGGTAGCCGTATTGTAAATCGCCCTCTCCTCGGTGGTCTCCTCATGCTCAAAGGGAAGGACGATAAGATTATAGACCGGCTTGTCAACATAGCGGTCCTTAATATACTGCGTCAGTATGCCAACCCCCCCGGAGCCAGTGCCCCCAGCCGCCCCGGCGATGATCAGGAAAGCGTCTGATTCATAAAAATGGGGGGTTGCCCTTATGGCATCGACTATCTTGTCCACATCCTCCCGGGCCACCTCGGCACCCAGCTCGTTTATCTTGCCCACTCCATGACCGCCGGTCCGCCGGCCACCGATGAGAATTCTATGCTGATAGTCAGCCTTTATGGCCATCAGCCCGCTCAAATCGGCTGCATCCGTATTGACACCAAAGGCACCGGGTACTATCTCGATGCCACGCTGGCTGCGCGCCTTCCTGTTCAGCTTAACGAACTCGTCAGCAATACGACCACCACATTGTCCGAAACCAATAACCACTAACTTCATTACGCCACCCCCTGCTTGTGTTGTCGCTTATTTTAAGCATACCTTGACCGGGATGTCAATATACCCCGTCCAACCAGCCTGAGGATGATAACAAGGCAACGCGCTCTCCCTGAGACAACCACCGGAAAAGAAAGGGTCTGCCGGCAGTGGGGCTTTACCGGTATATCTAGAGATTATCCGTCACCCGGGTGAGGCTGTGGATACGGGGGCAATCGGCAACATCGGGGTAAATGTCATAACGGTCAATAAGTACTGGCTTGATGCCTACGCCACGGGCACCAACGATGTCTATTACATACTGGTCACCGACATGTATTGCTTCCTGAGCGCTGACTCCGGCCCGCTGTAGAGCCAACAGAAAAATAGCCGGCTTGGGCTTGTCCTCACCCGCCTCTTCCGAGGTGACTACAAAGTCAAGGTAGGGTTCCAGGCCCAGCTCGGCATAGACGGAAACCAGGTCCTTGCCGGCATTGGTCAGCAAGCCCATGATGAGTTCCCGTTACCTGAGTGCCTTCATGGTTACCAGAACATCATCAAAAAGGACAAAGGTCACGCCCTTGAACAACTGCTGTACCCGGTTCATAATCTGTAACAGCTGCTCCCTGGTCACCTTAACTCCGGCCCCGGTAAGCAGCTTTTCCTGATAGCGATAATAGACCCTAGCCCTTTCCTCAGGCTCCCTCCTGTCCACCGGTGACCGACTATTCTCTTCAAAGAAGTACTTATCGGCCACCGGGACACTGCGCATCATTGCCTCCGGCGAAACATCTATGCCAATTTCCTGACATGCCTGAGTATGCAGCCGGTAGCGGGGGGGTTCATATCGAGCCAGGGTATTAAACCAGTCAAAAAATACTGCTTTAGTCATCCTCAACGCCAAGGTCTTTAAGATAATCAACGGCATCCTGGACAGTGACTATCTTCTCGGCATCCTCATCAGGTATCTCAACCTTCCGCGAAGAGTCACTGAACCCTTCTTCCAGGGCCATGATGAGTTCTACCAGGTCCAGAGAATCAGCACCTAGGTCATCAACGAAGTTAGCTGAGGGCACCACCTCCCCATCTTCCACCCCAAGCTGGTCCACAACTATCTTCTTCAGGCGCTCGTATATGGTTGCCACTTTCTACCTCCATCTGAAAGACTTCTACCTACGGGCAAGCTCACTAACCGAACCTAATACCCCGTTAACAAACTTTGCCGAACTTTCGCTGCCAAAATGCTTGGCCAGCTCAACCGCCTCATTTATGGCCACCTTCACTGGTACTTTATTATCAAGCAAAATCTCGAAGATTGCAAGCCTGATGATGTTTCGGTCAATCCTGGCTATCTGCTCGACCGGCCAGGCAGCCGCCAGGGCTTGAATTTTGCCGTCTATCTCCGCCCTGTTCTGAACCACCCCGCTCACCAATTCCCGGCTAAAAGCAGCATTTTCCCCGGTCAATCCCGCTTCGCCCAGCAGACGGTCTACTGTCTCGTCCGCTTCGTGCCGGGTACAATCGACCTCGTACAGGGCCTGAAGGGCAATCGCTCTTGCCTTCCGTCGTTCTCCTGCCACGGCTCAAATCCAAGCCAATGTTTACTTACCCACCTACAGCCAGGACACTGCCAGACCGCCGTCGACGCCAAGAACCTGGCCGGTGACATACCGTGCCTCTTCCGACGCCAGGAAAGCAACTGCCTCGGCCACATCCTGAGGGGTGCCGAAAAAACCGAGTGGTATCTGCTGCTTCAATTGCTGTTTCCAGTCCTCGTCAAGCGCCCGGGTCATGCCGGTATCAATAAATCCCGGGGCGATGGCGTTGGCGGTAATGCCCCGTGAAGCTACCTCTTTAGCCACCGTCCGGGTAAAACCGATAACGCCCGCCTTGGCCGCGGCATAGTTGGCCTGACCGCGGTTACCGACCACGCCAACTACGCTGGAGATATTTATTATCCGGCCCCAGCGCTGCTTGACCATATGCCGCAAGGCAGCCCTGGTGCAGAGAAATACGCTCCTCAAGTCAACACCTATCACCCTGTCCCACTCCTCATCAGACATGCGCATTACCAGCTGGTCACGGTTGATGCCGGCATTGTTCACCAGAATATCAACCCGGCCGTAATGAGCCACGACTGTATCCACCATGCTGGCCGCATCTTCCGACCGGCTTACATCAGCGACAACCGCCAGGCTCGGCCGCGGTATCGCCCTTATCTCTTCAGCTACGGCCTCAGCAGCTTCCCCGATATCGTTAACAACAACGGTAGCCCCGGCCTCAGCCAGCCGCCGCGCAATCGCCCGGCCAATGCCCTGACCGCTACCCGTTACCACGGCTACCCTGTCATCAAGGCCCATCATCTATCTACTTTCCTGACCCAGCTTATTCTGCCACCAGCTTCAAACGGCTGACTTTTCCACATCGGTGGCACTACCGACATTCACCAGTTTGGTATCGCGGTTAATCCGCTTTATCAGGCCGGTAAGCACCTTACCCGGCCCGATTTCAATAAAGATAGCCACACCGTTAGCCAGCATGTATTCCACCGAGCGCTGCCACTCTACGCAATTGCAGAGTTGTCTCAGCAGTTCCTCTTTCACCTGCTCACCCGTGGTCAGCGGCTCAGCAGTGGTATTAGCAATAATCGGGACTTCCGGTGGGCGGAAGTTGAGGCCAGCGATAATCTCCGCCATACCGTCAACGGCCGGCTGCATAAGCGGCGTATGAAAGGCACCACTCACCTCGAGCGGAATAGTGCGAGAAGCCCCTTTTTCTCTGGCCAAGTCAACAGCCCGGGAAATGTTTTCCCATGCGCCACTGATTACTATCTGTCCCGGGCAGTTTATATTGGCAATCCGGGCACCGCTCTCGCGGCATACCTCCGCCATTGACGCCTCATCAAGTCCGATTACGGCGACCATGCCCCCCGGCTGCCCCTGACCGGCTTCATGCATCAATCGTCCCCGCTCCCGGGCCAGGTAGACCGTATCCGCAAAATCAAGCACCCCGACCGCCGCCAGAGCTGTGTACTCGCCCAGACTGTGACCGGCCACATACCGCGGCGATGCCAGTTGATGGTCACCCCTATAAATGGCCGCCTTCAGACAGGCAAAACTGACCGTCACTATTGCCGGCTGGGCATTAATCGTCTGCTGAAGCTCAGTATCCGGTCCCTCAAAGCACAACCGTGACAGGGAAAAACCCAGCCTTTCGTCAGCCTGCCTAAAGACCTCTCTGGCCACCTCAAAACTATCGTACAGGTCACGCCCTATGCCCGTCTTCTGGACACCCTGCCCGGGGAATATATGGGCTACCCCTACCGCCTCATTTACCACGTTCTCGTCACCCGGCCTTTCTTTGTTATATCAGGTATCAAAAGGCACCGACTATTCTGCCTTTTTCTTCGGGCTTTTTATCTCGACGACCTCCCGGCCGGCGTAGGTGCCACATACCGGGCAGGTGTGGTGCGGCAGTTTGGGACTATGACACTGGGGACAGGTATCCATCAAAGGTGGTACCAAGCCCAGATGACTGCGTCTCTTTCCCTGACGCGCCTTGGCATATTTTCGCTTAGGCAAAGCACACATAGCTCAATTCGTTCCTTTCTGTTCTGCAGTTAGCCTGGTCAATTCTTCCCAGCGAGGGTCAACCACCGGCCCGGGACAACCGCAGGGTCCACGGTTCAGATTATGACCACACTCAGGACACAGACCAGCGCAATCCTGGCGGCATAGCGGTTTCATCGGTATCTCCAGCAACGCATACTGCCGTATCGCCTCGGTCAAATCGAGCATGTGCTGCTCATCTATTACGAAACAACCCGGCTCGCCCGGCACCGCTATAGAAGCACCGGTATCGGTATCTACCGTCGGGAAGTACTCCTCTTCCATATTGAAATCCAACTGGTAGCCAAACACATCCAGGCAACGGCTGCAAGTTATTCTGGCCTCGCTATGCAGTGCCCCCCTGACCAGAATGCCCCGGTCGGTTCGTATCAGACTGACCTCAACCCGGACCAAGCTGTCCTGACCATCGCCGCTATCAATATAAACGACACTGTCTACCTGGCAATTACGTATCGCCCCAACCGGCGCTTTCAGCAGCTGGCTTACATTTATCTGCATGACGCCCTCCCCAAAATCAACCCATTTATTATAGGCAGAGCGGACGACTACCGTCAAGGCGACACGCTTGGTTATTGCTTAACCAGCCAGATGGGGAAAGCTTGCCTCCACGGCGGCCCCCACTCCCCTGACAGAAGACTTGAGGTTCATAGACACCGCCCTCCCCTGGTCACAAAGGGACATTAATTTAAGCGGGCGCCATTTTTTTCTTCCTTAACTGAAAGGCAATTTCAGTTCTCAGCACCTGGTTGGCCCCTTCATAAATCTGGGTAATTTTGGCATCGCGGAACATCTTCTCAATGGGATAATCACGCATGTAGCCAACTCCACCGAACACCTGCATAGCATCGGTAGTAACCCTCATCGCCGTGTCCGAGGCAAAGACCTTGGACATCGCCGACTCTTGAGTAAAGTCCTTTGCCCCACTATCTATCGTCCTGGCGGCAGCATAGACCAGCGCCCGGGCCGCCTCCACCTGCATGGCCATGTCGGCCAGCATCATCTGAACCGCCTGAAGAGAAATTATTGGGTGCCCGAACTGTATGCGCTGCCGGGCATAGTCCACGGCGGCCTCCAATGCCCCCTGAGCCAGACCAACCGCCTGAGCGCCCAGCCCCGGTCGGGAGCGGTCGAGCAGCTTCATGGTCAATATAAAACCTATCCCCTCCCGGCCAATCAGGTTCTCCTCAGGGATAAAGCAGTCTTCAAAAACCAGCTCCCGGGTCGAAGAAGCGCGTATGCCCAGCTTTTTCTCCTTCCGGCCAAAAGTAAAGCCCGGCGTATCTTTATCCACCAGAAAGGCGCTGGCGCCACGAGGCCCCTTTGCTTTATCGGTCAGGGCAATAACAGTATAAACCTCGGCATCCCCGCCGTTGGTGATAAACTGCTTTGTCCCGTTAAGGATATAGCCGCCGCTGGTTCGGGTCGCCGTCATTTCTATACCGCCGGCATCACTGCCGGCATTGGCCTCAGTCAGCCCGAAGGCGGCCAGCTTCCGGCCGCTGGCGATATCGGGGAGGTATTTTTGTTTTTGCTCCTCGGTGCCATACTGCAACAGGGTGAATGTCCCCAGGCCACTGGCGGCATAGGTCACAGCAACGCCGCTGCACACCCGGCTCAGCTCTTCCACCACCAAGCACAAATCGAAAACGCCACCGCCCAGTCCACCGTACTCCTCAGGGATATAGACGCCGAATAGATCGGTATCGGCAAGGACTTTCATTATCTCCCAGGGGAACTCTTCCTTTTCATCCAGTTCCGCCCGTACCGGGAGCACCTTTTCCTCGGCAATAGTCCGCGCCAGCTTCTGGATTTCCTTTTGCTGCTCTGTTAAAAAGTATTCCAAGGTAGCCGCTCCTTCCCGTTAACCGGTTTATCTGTCAATTTTAGTCCATCTCACCTGTCTGGCGCAACTCCCCGCCATATTACCTTCTACCAGTTAACACGACCGGTTGACAACCTAGCAATCAAGACCCCTTAGGGGCTATAATAGACCATACGCAGCTAAGGAATCAGTAAAGACCTTGAATATGGAAGAGCTTAAGGACTCGATAACAAGCAGCGTTGAACGCCAGAGCCAGCAGCTCAGCGAGCTAAGCCGGAAAATCCACGACAATCCCGAGCTGGGCTTTCGGGAAACCAAAGCTGTCGCCTGGCTTACTGGGTACTTAGAGGGAAACGGCTTCCGTCTGGAGCGCGGCATCTGCGAACTGGCGACGGCATTTCGGGCAAGCTACGGAGAGGGCCGGCCAGTAGTCGCTATCCTCGCCGAGTACGATGCCCTGCCCAAGCTGGGCCACGCCTGCGGGCACAACATTATCGCCGGGGCGGCGGCCGGCGCTGCCGTCGCCGCCAGACCGGCCATCGATAAGTTTGGCGGCAGCGTCTGCGTTATCGGCACGCCGGCGGAAGAGATATACGGCGGCAAGGTGATTATTGCTAACCGGGGCGGCTTTAATGATATTGACACCGCCATGATGGTGCATCCTGGGGTGAGAGACCTCGCCACCACCCAGGCGCTGGCGGCCCGACAACTTGATGTTGAGTTCTTCGGCAGAGCGGCTCACGCCGCCGCCCGGCCTGAAATGGGGATAAACGCCCTAGACGCCATGATTTTATCTTTTACCGCCATTAATTCACTCCGCCAGCACATTAAAGACGGGGCCCGCATCCACGGGGTTATCACCGATGGCGGTGAGGCCGCCAACATCGTGCCCGCCCACAGCGCTGCTACCTTCATAGTGCGGGCCCGGGATAATGCCTATCTGGAGGAACTGAGACCGAAAGTCGTCGATTGCTTTACCGGCGCGGCGGTCGCCACCGGTGCCCGATTGGAACATAAATGGGATGATGTCAGCTACGCCTCACTGAGGAACAACCTAACCCTGGCCCGGCTGTTCCGCCAGAATATGAAGTACCTGGGGCGAAAGATGCCGATGACCGACCCCGACCACGCCTTTGGCAGCACCGATATGGGCAATGTCAGCCATCTGGTGCCCAGTATCCATCCCTTTATCGCCATTGCCCCCAGAGATGTACTGGCCCACTCTCCCGAATTTGCGGCGGCCGCTGCCTCCGACGCCGGCCGGAAAGGGATGCTGGACGCCGCCAAAGCCCTTGCGATGACAGTTGCCGACCTGTTGGCCAGCCCCGAGTTACTGGGCAAAGTCAGAGAGGAGTTTGAACGCGGCGAATAATCAGTGCCCGGTTTGCGCCCGATTGGACAGCCGCCATAACTTGTGATATATGAATAGGTAACCGAGGACACAATGATAATTGCCATTGATGCCACCAGCGGGGAGTATGCTCCATACGAAACGGTGAAGGGGGCCATCAAAGCCGCCCAGGAGTACGAGGTTGATATTACCCTCGTGGGCAATAAGACCATGCTCCATGTCTTATGCAGCCGCTACCGGAACAAGCTGGATATTAACATCATTGAAGCCAGTGAAGTTATCGGACCACACGAATCACCGGTAAAAGCCATCCGCAATAAGCCAAACTCACCGATAGTGGTAGGCACCAGGCTGGTAAAAGAAAAGCTTGCCGATGCCTTTGTCTCCGCAGGCAATACCGGGGCCGTCCTCGCCGCAGCACTGTTCAACTTGGGTAAGATAAAAGGCGTCGACCGCCCGGCGATATGCAGCCTTCTGGGCATCACTACCGCCGAGCCGGTACTCCTTATTGACGCCGGCGCCAACGCTGACTGCCGCCCCAGCCACCTAGTCCAGTTCGCCAGGCTGGGCGCTATCTACTGCCAGCGGATAATCGGCATCAGCACGCCGCGCATCGGTCTGCTAAGCAACGGTGAAGAGGAGACAAAAGGCAGCCAGCTTGTTAAAGAGACCCACCATCTCCTGAAAACGACCAACCTCAACTTCATTGGCAATATTGAAGGCCAGGACATACCCACCAGGAAAGCAGACGTTATCGTGACCGATGGTTTCACCGGCAACATCGTCCTCAAGACCATTGAAGGCATGGGGGACACCTTCGTAAACTCATTGCGACAGGTAGGACACGTCTTCTCCAATGCCTATCGCCTTCAGGGGCGCGCCCTGCTTCAAGACCTGGGACTGGCCAAAAGAGTCGACTACCGGGAATACGGCGGGGCATGTCTGCTGGGTATAAACGGCACTGTAATTATCACCCACGGCCGCAGCCAGGCCAAGGCAATCAAGAACGCCATCGGTCTGGCCCAACAGACGGCGGCGCAGGGCATCACACAATTAATAAAGGAGGAGACCAATGAGTGAACCAACCGCGGTAAATGACGCTAACTTTGACCAGACAGTGCTTAAGGCCGATATACCAGTACTGGTGGACTTCTGGGCTGCGTGGTGCGCCCCCTGCCGCATGGTGGCGCCGGTAGTAGAGGAACTGGCCACGGAATACGAAGGCAGGGTCAACTTTGCCAAGCTGGATGTCGACCAGAACCCGAAAACCGCCAGCAAATACAGCGTCATGAGCATCCCCACTCTCATCATATTTAAGAACGGAGAGCCCGTCTCCCATGTGGTCGGTTTCAGACCCAAAGCCGAGCTGAAGCAAAGCCTTGACGCCGCCCTTGGCTAGCCTCGCGGGGCCTTACTACGCAGCGATACCGGAAGGAACGAGCCATGAAGGAATATGAAGTGGTTATTATCGGCGGCGGTCCGGCGGGGCTTACCGCCGGTCTCTATACCTCACGGGCCAGGCGTACCAGTCTGCTCATCGAAAAGCAGCTGGTCGGTGGGCTGATAACCAGCGCCGGCTGGGTGGAAAACTTTCCCGGTTTTCCCGACGGCGTTGCCGGTCTGGAACTAGGGGAACTGTTGCACAAGCAGGCAACCCGGTACGGCCTGGAAACCATCATCGCCGAGGTCAGCAGCATCGAGCTCAGCGGGGAGCAGAAAGTTATCGCCACCACCGAAGGCGAATTCGCCGCCAGGACCGTAATCATCGCCAGCGGCTCGGAACGGAGCAAGCTGGGTATCCCTGGAGAAGAGGAGTTTACCGGCCGGGGGGTTTCCTACTGCGCCACCTGTGACGCCGCCTTCTTCGCCGAGCAACCGGTGGCCGTCGTCGGCGGCGGCGATGCCGCCGTTCATGAAGCCCTGGACATTGTCAAGTACGTCTCCAAGGCATTTATCATTCACCGCCGTGATAAGCTGCGCGCCAGCCGCATCCTTCAGGAAAGGGCCTTCGCCGAACCCAAGATAGATATACGCTGGAACACGGTGGTTGACGAAATAGAGGGAACCAACACCGTAAAACAGCTCAAGCTTCGTGACACGGTAACTAGCGAAAAGACAACTTTGGAAGTCAGCGGGGTATTTATCGCCGTCGGCTTCAAGCCCAACACCGATTTCGTTAAGGGCCTGGTATCACTCGATGACACCGGGCAGATTGTCACCAACGAGCATCTGGAGACAAAAATAGCCGGTATCTTCAGCGCTGGTGATGTTCGCTCCGGCTCCGGCCGACAGGCAATAACCGCCGCCGGAGAGGGGGCTACGGCCGCTATTTACGCGGAAAGATACCTTTCGGGATAAACACAGGCCGTCACTATACCCGATATTTAGGGTAAAATATTCTGACAACATCTTTAGAAACTGGTATAATTTTTCTTAACATCCCCGGCCAATTAACGTATAATTAAGGACGAGACTTAATCAAGGAGTAGTAATGAAGGTCATCTTCCTGCAGGACGTACCCAGAGTAGCCTATGCCGGCGATATCAAGGAGGTCGCCGATGGCTATGCCCGGAACTACCTTATCCCTAAACAGCTGGCCGCGGTCGCCAAGCCCGGGGCAATCAACATGGTGGCCGCCCGGCAGGCAAAGATGGCCACCGAGTTCAGCGAGCTGGCCAACAAAATCGACGGTCTGGAAATTACCCTTAAAGCCCGGGTCGGCGCCAAAGACCGCCTTTTCGGAGCTATCACTGCCGCCGACATCGCCACTGAGTTAAACAGTACCGCTGAGGTAGAAATCGACAAGCGCAAGATAGTACTCGACAAGCCAATCCACGAGCTCGGCGATTACGAGATAGCCATCCGGCTCGCCAAAGACCTGGTCCCCAAAATCAAGGTAACCGTCAGTAGAGAGGTGACCACTGAGGAAGTAAAAGAGCAGCCTCAAGAGGCGACTGCTGAGGAAGAAAAAGAGGAACCTCAGGAGATGGTCGCCGAGGAAGTAAAAAATGAGCCTCAACAAGAGGCGGCTGTAGAGGCAGAAAAAAAGGCGCTCCAAGAGGAGGCGGAATAACGTGTACGGTGAAAAACTGCCGCCACACGACATCGATGCCGAGGACGCCGTAATTGGCTCACTGCTTATTGATGGTGAGGCCATATTCAAGATTGCCACCTTCCTCCAGAAGGAAGACTTCTACAGTGAGCCCGACCGGGAGATATACGTGGCCTGCCTGGCGCTCTACCGGCGCAGCGAGGCCATAAACCAGATTACCGTCGCCCAAGAACTGGCCCACCTGGGGAAACTGGAGGCATGCGGGGGCACTGCCAACCTGAGCCATCTGATAGCCAGCTGCCCCACCTCGCTTGATATCGAGCACTATGCCCAGATTGTCTACCGCCTATCGGTGATGCGCAACATGATTGACGCCGCCCACCGTATTGAAGCCGTCGGCTATGAAGCCGACGCCGATGTCGATGCCAGTCTTAACAAAGCCGAGGACATCCTTTTCCGGCTGCGCCATGGCCAGAGCCCCCGCGACTTCGTCCACGTCCGCCAGGTGCTGGACAAGTATTTCGAAACCGCCCCAACGCCCACCACTGGCCCTGAGGGCTATCCCCTGCCCCACACGCTCTCCGGCTTCAGCGGTCTGGACGAGTTCTTGGGTGGTTTCCAGCCCTCTGACCTGGTCATCATCGCCGGCCGACCCAGCCTGGGCAAAACCAGTCTCGTCCTCAGTATCGCCCGGAACGCCACCGTCGAGCAGGGTGCCTGTATCGCTCTCTTCAGCCTGGAAATGGCCCGGGAACCACTGGTATCGCGCCTGCTGGCCAGCGAAGCCAGCGTTGATGTAAGGCGAGTCCGCCTCGGGCTGCACAACGAGGAGGAAGAGCGAAGAATCATGGAGGCCACCGGCCACCTTTCCGAAGCCCCGCTGTTTATCGATGATTCCCCCCTTCTCCGTGTGGTTGAGATGCGCAGTAAAGCCCGCCGCCTCCATTACGAGCAGGGTGGTATCAACCTCATCATTGTCGACTACCTGCAACTGATGCAGGGAGAAAGCCGGAGTGAAAACCGGGTGCAGGAAATAAGCTACATCTCCCGCTCTCTCAAGGCAATTGCCCGCGAGTTGAACGTGCCGGTCATTGCCGTATCGCAGCTAAGCCGGGCCGTTGAATGGCGGGCATCGCACCGTCCCCAGCTTTCCGACCTGCGGGAAAGCGGCAGTATCGAGCAGGATGCCGACGTCGTCATGTTCATCTACCGCGATGATTACTACTACTCCCGGGAAGAGTGGGAAAGCCAGCACCCGGAAAGAGAATACCCGGAAGGCATCGCCGATATCATCATCGCCAAGCACCGCAACGGCCCTACCGGTCAGGTAAGCCTGCGCTTCATTCCCCAGCTGGCAAAGTTCAACAATATCACCAACCAAGAGCCAAGTCTCTTATAAATATTTTGTGAGTCTGATATGGAGAAATTTACCGGATTTCCCGCCAGGATGCAGTTTACCCCGGTGCCCAACGTCTTCTTCAGCAACCTGCTGCCCCAGATAGGCGATATTGCCGAGCTGAAGACGACCCTCCAAGTCCTGGCCATGCTGTACCGCCAGCGGGGCTACCCCCGGTTCGTCCCCTATCACCAGCTCCTGGCCAGTAAGAGCCTGATGAGCAGCCTGAGCGGCCCGGCAGCACCGCCCGAGCAGTCCCTGCGTAACGCCCTGGAAATGGCTACCCGGCGGGGGACACTCCTTAGCCTGGCGATAGAACGAGATGGTGCCACTGAAGATATCTACTTTCTCAATGATGAGCCCAGCCGGCAGGCCATCGCCAAGATACAGAAGGGTGAACTGAAGCTCCCCGTAGTCGAGAGCCGGCAGGCCACCGACACCAGCCCCGAAGAAACACCGGATATCTTCAACCTCTACGAACAAAACGTAGGCATGTTGACCCCGATGATTGCCGAAGAACTCAGAGAAGTGGAGAAACTCTATCCCCAGACCTGGATAAAAGATGCTATCAAGGAGGCAGTCGCCGCCAACAAGCGGAACTGGCGATATATTGCCGCCATACTGGAACGCTGGGCAACAGAAGGTAAAGAAAGTGGAACCTATAGGCGAGATTCTAAAAGGCAAGCAGACCCCGATAAATACATCAAAGGCAAATATGGACATATGGTCCAGCGCTGACGAAGAAGCCGCTCCGTCTGCTAAATGCCCTATCTGTGAAGGGGCTGGCTTTGTTCATCCGCGGCTGCCTGACGGCAAGCCTGATTATTCCCAGGTCATTGCCTGCCGCTGCACCCGTAAAGAATCGGGTAAAGACCTTCAGGACCGCCTGCAGAGATACAGCAACCTCGGCTCACTGACCCGCTTCACCTTTGACAGCCTGATGCCCCAGGGAAGAAGCGGTAACCCCCTTAACCAGCAGAGTTTCGCCACCGCCTTTGAGGCCGCCAGGGCCTTTGCCACCGAGCCGAAGGGCTGGCTGGTGCTGGTCGGCCCCAGCGGTAGCGGCAAGACTCACCTGGCCGCCGCCATCGCCAATGAACGCCTGAAGCAGAGCCAGCCGGCCTTCTACATCACCGCCCCCGACCTGCTCGACCACCTCCGCTCCGCCTTTAACCCGGACAGCGAAATACAATATGACCAGTTCTTCCACCAGGTGCGCAATGCACCGCTGCTCATACTCGATGACCTGGGAGTCCAGACAAGCACCCCGTGGGCGAAAGAGAAACTGGACCAGCTACTGACCCACCGCTTCAACAGCGAACTGCCCACCGTGATCGTCGCCATCACCCCCATCGAGCAGCTCGAAGACCGGATACGCACCCGCCTGACCAATCCCGACCTTTGCCTTATATACGCTCTGGAGGAAAAGCCGACCGCGCCGGAATCTGACTGGGGCCCTGAGTTTGCCCTGCAAAGAGGCATGACCTTCAACAGCTTTGAACGGAGACCTAACCTGCCGCCAGAACAGCAGGAAAACCTGGAATTTGTATACCGCGCCGTCCTTGACTTTGCCAAGTCACCCGAAGGCTGGCTGGTACTGGTCGGTGTTACTGGCTGCGGCAAGACACATTTGGCCGCAGCCATTGTCAACTACCGCTACCAGGCCGGTAAGCCGGCCAAATTCATCGTGGTGCCGGAATTCCTTGACCACCTGCGCTCTACCTTCAACCCGGAGAGCAAGGTATCCTACGACCAGCTTTTTGAATCGGTAAAGAATACCCCTCTGCTCGTCCTGGACGACTTCGGTGAGCAATCGACCACACCCTGGGCCCAGGAAAAACTGTACCAGGTTATCAACTACCGTTACAATGCCCGACTGGCTACGGTAATTACCACCCGCTGCGCCATAGAGGAACTTGATAGCCCGGTTGGTTCTCGTCTGGCGGCCGCTCAGATAAGTATGATACTGAATATCAATGTCCCCGACTATCGCAGTGACCAGCGCTTCGCCCCGAAAACGACCAGAACCTTCCGCCGAGGTAAAAAGGACCGCTGGCAGTAGCCTTGTTTCAGCTTGCACTATCGCGGTCTTTCCAGTAAAATGGATACGCCAATGTATCCCGGAAAGCTCGAGATATGATAAACTCCCCGGTGCTGGTTCTGAACCAGAACTACGAGCCGTTAAACGTCTGCCGCGCCCGCCGGGCGGTAGTACTGCTCTTTTACGGTAAAGCCGAGATGCTTGAGAATGGCTCGGGGTTTATCCAGTCAATCAGTAGCACCTTCCCCCTACCATCGGTAATCCGGCTGCATAGCCTTATCAAACGCCCGCAACTGAAGCCGAAGCTCACCCGTACCGAGGTCTTCTACCGTGACCGGTACACCTGCCAGTACTGCGGCAAGGAAACCAAACAACTTACCCTGGACCACGTCATGCCCCGTTATCGGGGCGGCGAACACGCCTGGCAAAACGTGGTCAGCGCCTGTATCGCCTGCAACCGTCGAAAAGCGGGCAGAACCCCTGCGGAAGCCCGAATGAAGCTTATCCACCAGCCGACAACACCCTATGGTCGCTTTTCTTTCCTGGCCCCCTACCGTCATCTGCAGAACAGGAGCGAGTGGCGAAAATACCTGCCACAGGGGAAACACTAGTCACTACCCCCAATGTTACGCCCGCCCCTCAGTTCCAGACTAACCTTCCACTGAGGCCACACCCGGTCACTTTTTGTTCTGTTTCCTCGTCCGCCTATGCGGTGCCGATTCAACCGATACTATCTCGCTTACTGGCAGCTCTACCGTTGCCTGGCTCTCTAACTCTGCTATCACCACTTCCTTAAGCGGATTGACCGCGATTACCTTGGCTTCCCCCATTCTCGTTGATATTCGCTGTCCCTCTTTAGGTAACTTACCCCTCATCTCGCGATAAAACTCGTTCTCGTAGTTCAAGCAGCACAACAACCGGCCGCAGCAGCCGGATATCTTCATGGGGTTAAGGGGTAAGCCTTGCTCCTTGGCCATTCTAATGGAGACCGGGGCAAGCTCACCCAAAAAATTGGCGCAGCACAACAGGCGACCACAGCGCCCGAAGCCACCTATCAGCTTGGTCTCATCCCTGGGCCCTATCTGCCGCAGTTCCACCCGTATCTTGAAACGGCTGGTCAGCTCACGAACCAGCTGCCGGAAATCGACTCTTTCTTCAGCACTGAAGGAATAAGTAAGGCGACTGCCATCGAAATTGTATTCCGCCGATATCAGCTTCATCGGCAGGTTCAGCTTGGCAATCAGCTCGGCGCATATCTCCATTGCTTCCTGTTCCTTCTGCTCAAACTCACCGGCACGCTCGATGTCTGCCCCCTCTGCCTTACGTACCACCGGTTTCAGTGGCTCGG
>DUEU01000029.1 GCA_011191985.1 Dehalococcoidia bacterium | reverse complement strand
GAAAGCATCTAAGTGCGAAGCCGGCCCCAAGATGAGATCTCCCACCCTGGTTCGCCAGGGGTAAGACCGCAAGTAGATTACTTGTTTGATAGGCGGCGTGTGTAAGTGCAGTAATGTATTTAGCTTAGCCGTACTAATGGTCGAGGGCTTGACCTGCTTCAGAGTTGATATTAGCCAGATTCCATTTTGGTAATTTAGTAAGAACCCGAGCTTTAGGCTGGGGCTCTTACTTTATCCGGCAGATTTATTTCAGATCTAAACCGGTTTTACGGTAAACTGAGTAGGAAGCCGACAGAGAGGGCTTATGATCAGGCATGTTTTTATGATGAAGTTTAAACCTGAGGTCAGCCAGGAACAGCAGCGTGAGTTTGCCAAGCATATGGCCAAGGACATGGAACAGATACCCGGTATCAAGAATCCCATTGTGGGAGCAGCATTAGACATAGAGGGCAAGCCAGCCTACGATCTGGCTTTGTACATTGACTTTGACGACGAAGCGGGGCTTGATGCGTATCTTAATAATCCCATACATAAGGCAGGAGAGGCAGGGCTTCCAACTGTGTGCAGTGAATTTTTGGTTCTGGACTGTCTTTGTTAGCTAGCTTTAAACCAGGGTAATCTATAAGGGGGTGTAAAAGCCCCTCTTTTTTATTCTTGTTATCTATTCCCACCCACCGCCCTCGTGCCGTCTTCTGCTTAGGCGAGAACCTCTTAAGACTCTTGCAGTCCACCTACTCCGCTGGTAGAATGTGTGCCAAGAAACCAGAAAGCCTTATGTCATGAAACCTGTAAAATATACCGCAATAATAATGGCGTTGATATTTCTTTACTTGATTTGGCAATTTGTCTGGACGGTAGTTGAGCGTGGATTGCCAACTCAGCCAGCATATTACCTTGCATTAGTAGTTGGAATTGGCCTCGGTTTTTTGAATTATAAATTATTTACTTTTTTACCTCTCAAGTTGGCAAATACAAAATTGAAGAAAGCCAAGCTCGTCTTAATTCTACCACTAGCACTTATGGCTTTTTGCATCGTTGTTCCAATAATCATGTACAATTCCAATATTGCAATCTTAAGAACAATGAGCGGCGCTCAGTTTTGGTACTTTACTTCTCTCACCGGGCTTTGTCTCTATTGGATGATAAAAAGAGCATGTTCTGGAACAGAATTGACAGAAGCTGAACAAAATTACGAATATATGTCTAAGGGTCTTGTTATATTCATAGCTGTTATGGGTAGTCTCTTCTTGATTTTACTTCTCATAGTGTTTCTTATTTTCCTATCTGTATCTACCTGCTGACCATCTTTTCCCACCCACCACCCCCGTGGCGTCCTCTGCTTATCACACACTTTCTTACCCCGCCCCCAAATGGCGTTTAAGAGGGGCTATCGCCCCTCTTTCTTTTTCTTCCCCCTCTCCTTTGAAGGAGAGGGGGACCGAGGGGGTGAGGTAGATAAAAAAATATACGTGACTTATCGTCGTTTAATACGTTATACAATAAGAGGAGTTTTTAAAAACTGAGGGGGCGGGTTTTACTAGCTCGGTTACTGGCCTCAGGCCCGTTTCCGGCAAGCGCAGCCATGTAGCCGAGCACTCAATATACCAGAAAACTATAGGGCTGGTTTTTTCTAACCGTTTCTGGTATGAAAATACTACTTTTGGGTGTTTGCTATTCTCGGCGAATATGTTAAAATAAGGGACAGTGAAAGCCCTCTGGTGGTTAGGGCGGGGTGGAACCACCCGTTCCCATCCCGAACACGGAAGTGAAACACCCCAGCGCAGACGATACTGGGGGGGCAACTCCTTGTGGAAAATATGCCACTGCCAGGGGGCTTTTGACCTTTGACCTGGGTTGTCTTATAATTAAAATAGAATAAGGGCAAGGTCTCGAGGCATATTATGGCAAGTAGATTTGAAAAGTTCTCCGAGCGAGCCCGAAGGGTGCTTACCTTTGCCCAGGAAGAGGCTCAGCACTTCAATCACAGCTATATCGGCACCGAGCACATCCTGCTTGGCCTGGTACGGGAAGACGAAGGCGTCGCCGCCAAGGTCCTGCTTAACCTCGGTGTCGGCCTGAGCAAGGTACGCTCAGCGGTAGAATTTATTATCGAGCGTAACGAGAAACCGAGCACCGGTGACATCGGCCTCACCCCCCGCGCCAAGAGGGTCATCGAACTGGCCATAGACGAAGCCCGCAGCCTGGGGCACAACTATATCGGCACCGAGCACCTGCTGCTGGGACTGCTTCGCGAGGGCGAGGGCATTGCCGCCAGCGTGCTTGATAGCTTCAGCATCAACCTGGAACGCACCCGTGCCGAAATCGTGCGCGTCATCAGTCAGACCACGGCCCGCCCGCGGGCCAACCGGACGGCCAGCCGCACCCCCACCCTGGACCAGTTAGGCATTGACCTGACGGAACTGGCCCGCTCGGGAAAGCTCGACCCGGTCATCGGCCGCCACAAGGAAATCGAACGCGTTACTCAAATCTTAAGCCGGCGCACCAAGAATAACCCGGCGCTCATTGGCGAACCCGGCGTCGGCAAGACGGCCATCGTGGAAGGCCTGGCCCACGGCATCGCCGCCGGCGACGTCCCCGAGACACTAACCGGCAAACGCCTGGTAACCCTGGATATGCCCTCGGTCGTGGCCGGGACCAAGTACCGCGGTGAGTTCGAGGAACGGCTAAAGAAGGTCATCGACGAGCTAAAGGCCGCCGGTAACTGCGTGCTCTTTATAGATGAGTTCCACACCATGGTCGGTGCCGGGGCTGCGGAAGGGGCCGTTGACGCCGCCAATATCCTCAAACCGTCATTGTCCCGTGGCGAACTTCAGTGCATTGGTGCCACCACCCTCGACGACTATCGCAAATACATCGAGCGTGACCCGGCGCTGGAGCGCCGTTTCCAACCGGTCCTGGTGCAGGAACCTTCTGTCGAGGAAACCCTGGATATTCTCCGGGGCATCAAGGAACGCTATGAGGAGCACCACGGCCTGACTATCAGTGACGAGGCCCTGAACTCGGCCGCCAATCTCGCCTCCAGATACATCCCTGACCGCTTTCTGCCCGACAAGGCTATCGACCTCATTGACGAAGCGTCCTCAAGGGTGAGGATTCGCTATCGCAGCATGCCGCTCAGCCTGAAGGAAGCCAAGCAACTTGAAGATAGCGTGCGCCGGGAGAAAGAGAATGCCCTGGCCACCCAGCAGTACCAGTATGCTGCCGAGCTGCGTACCCGCGAGATCCAGCTTGAGGAGAAAACAAAGCTACTGCAGGAGGAATGGCAGACCGAACAGGAACAGCAGAAAGCGGAGGTGACCGCCGAGGACATCGCTGAGGTGGTCAGCATGTGGACTGGCGTCCCGGCAGTACAGCTGACCAGTGATGAGACCACCCGTCTTCTCCAGATGGAGGAGGCAATACACAAGCGCATTATTGGCCAGGATGAGGCGATAAATGTCATCGCTAAAGCGGTAAGGCGGGCCCGGGCCGGCCTGAAAGACCCGAGGCGACCGATTGGTAACTTCATCTTTCTCGGACCGACGGGGGTTGGCAAGACCGAGCTGGTAAGGGCCCTGTCGGAGTTTATGTTCGGCAGCGAGGACACCTTAATCAGGCTCGATATGTCTGAGTTTATGGAAAGGCACACCGTAGCCCGGCTGGTCGGCGCGCCACCAGGCTACGTTGGCTACGACGAAGGCGGGCAACTAACCGAAGCAGTAAGACGTAAATCATACTGCGCCATTTTGCTGGACGAGATTGAAAAGGCCCATCCCGATGTCTTTAATATACTGCTACAGATATTCGATGACGGCCATCTAACCGATGCCAAGGGACGCCGGGTCGACTTCCGCAACAGTATCATCGTCATGACCAGCAACGTTGGTGCCGAACTCATTCGCAAGGGCAGCAGCATGGGCTTCGCCGTCCACAGCGATGAGGCCAAGGCCCAGCAGGACTCCTACGAACGGATGAAGGAAAAGCTGCTCGGCGAGTTAAAGAAGACCTTCCGCCCTGAGTTTCTAAACCGTATTGATGGGGTGGTCGTCTTCCACCCGTTAAACAAGGAACACATCCGGCAAATAGTCGATCTGATGCTGGGCATCGTCGACAAGCAACTGGCTGAGAAAGGGATCAAGCTGGAAGTAACCGATGCCGCCAAGGAACTGCTGGGAGAGAAAGGTTATGACGAGGTCTTCGGAGCCCGACCACTACGCCGGGTGATCCAGAACATGGTTGAGGATAAACTCTCTGAGGACTTGCTACGCGGTAAGTTCAAGACCGGAGACACGGCGATAGTTGATGTGGAGGGGGAGGAAATTGTGGTGCACCCGGGTGTTGTCGGCGCACTGGTAGCCGAAGACATCAACGCACTACTGGGCAACAATGAGCCTTAAACTGGTTAAACCGAGGTAACTATCAGCCTACTATAACAAGGGCGGGGAAACCAGAACTGATAACCAAACCAACCGCCCTTTTAACACGTCCAGAGGTGGGATATGGCAGTTGAATGGACATGGGCACAGGCGGGGCAAATCGGCGGTATTGGCTTTGGCCTCGTCTTCCTGGTACTAATAATCCTGGCGGTTGCGATATGGGTGGTGGGGCTACTGACGAGGAGAGCCGGCCAGGTCAGTGACAAGGAGAAAGGAGAATAGAGGAATTGGCAGAGGAGCGAGTTGAATTTCCGATTACCGGAAAGATAACTACGGTGAACGTCAAAGCAGGTGACGCGGTCCAGGAAGGCGATGTACTCTGCTTTCTGGAATCAATGAAAATGGAAAACCCGATACTGGCCCCGGTGGGGGGGAATATCGCCAGCATTGACATCTCTTCCGGGCAGGTAGTTGAAGCCGGTGACATAGCAGCAGTCATTGAATATTAATTAAAGGATAAATAAAATAGTGGGATTCTTCGAGACCGGGTTTAGCGGCCTTACCTGGGGTTCTCTGGTAATGCTCATCATTGGCGGGGTGCTCCTTTATCTAGGCATCGCCAAGAAAATGGAACCCCTGCTGCTGGTGCCCATCGGTTTTGGCGTCATCCTGGTAAACCTGCCGCTGGGCGGGCTGATGGAGACCATAGTTAACGGTGAGGTTTATGAAGCCTACGTCATCGGCGGTGAGCCCGCGGGGTTACTCTCACGGGTATTTTATTACGGGCTCACCTGGGAGATAATTCCGCCCCTTATCTTTCTCGGCCTGGGGGCGATGACCGACTTCGGCCCCCTGATAGCCAATCCCAAGACCCTGCTGCTGGGCGCCGGAGCCCAGTTCGGCGTCTACTTCTCCTTCTTCATTGCCCTGTTGCTGGGCAGCGCCTTCCCCGATGTCCTGCACATCGGTATCAACGAAGCCGCTTCCATCGGCATCATCGGTGGTGCCGACGGCCCGACCACCATCTACCTGACCAACCGACTGGCGCCCCACTTTATCGGGGCGACGGCCGTAGCTGCCTATACGTACATGGCCCTGGTACCGATTATCCAGCCGCCGGTCATAAAGCTGCTCACCACCAAGCAAGAGCGGGGGATATACATGAAGCCGCAACTACGGGAGGTGGCCAAGAGGGAGAAAATCCTCTTTCCCATAATTGCCTCTATCATTATCATCCTGCTGGTGCCCAAGTCGGCCCCCCTTATCGGCATGTTCATGCTGGGTAACCTGTTGAAGGAGAGCGGAGTTACCGAGAGGCTGGCCGATACTGCCGCCAATGCCTTTATGAACGTCCTGACCATTCTCCTCGGCCTATCGGTCGGTGCTTTCATGAGCGCCGATGCCTTCCTCAAGCCGGAGAGCCTGATTGTCTTTGCCCTGGGTATCATCGCCTTTTCCGCCTCCACCGCCTTCGGTGTGCTCCTGGCCAAACTCATGAACCTCTTCAGTAAAGAAAAGATTAACCCGATGATAGGTGCCGCCGGCGTCTCCGCGGTACCCATGGCTGCCCGGGTCGTGCAGAAGCTGGGGCAGCAAGAAAACCCGCGGAACTTTCTGTTAATGCACGCCATGGGGCCCAACATCGCCGGCGTCATCGGCACGGCCACCGCAGCGGGTGTATTTCTGGGTATTATCCCTAACCTGCTGGGCTAACCAGGCCTTGATTCTCCAAGTGCTTTCCCTCATTATGATGGCACAAGCCGCTTGCAACTCTTCAGAAAATGAATTAGCGGCGGTTGTTCGGCAACTGATACTCAGCCATAAGCAGAAGGCATTGCAGTGCGTCGGGTGGGAATAGATTATTTATCAACCTCACCCCGTTGATATTTTAACAATCTGCCTAGTGTATCTCTATTGCATTACCCCTTAAAATCAGGTAAAGTCAACCTATGGCCAAACCGGACAGGTCACGCACCGTCTTCATTTGCCAGCAGTGCGGCAAGGAGAGCCTGAAATGGCTGGGGCGCTGCCCCAACTGCCAGCAGTGGAATAGCTTTGTCGAGACCCGGGTTACTGTTGCGGACTCTTCTTCAAGAGCACTTTCCCCGGTCAACCCACCCCAGGAACTATCTCAGGTGGCCTCGGACACTGCCGACCGCTGCCCGCTGCCAATAGCCGAGTTTAACCGCGTGCTAGGGGGTGGACTGGTACCCGGTTCGCTGGTGCTCATCGGTGGCGATCCTGGCATTGGTAAATCCACCCTTATGCTTCAGGTCTCGGCGCTGGTAGCCCAGACCCTGGGCAAGGTGGTCTACATTTCCGGCGAAGAGACCCCCCGCCAGATTAAACTGCGGGCGGAGCGCCTCGGGGTGAAAGGGGAAGGCCTCTATCTCCTGGCCGAGACCGACCTTGATATCATCCTAGACCAGATAGAGCGCCTGCAACCCGACCTGGCGCTAATTGATTCCATCCAGACAGTACAACTGTCCGAACTGGACGCCAGTCCGGGCAGCGTGGCCCAGGTCAGGGAGTCCGCTTCAAGGCTTATGCAGCGGGCCAAGCTAAGCGCCGTACCCATTCTTATTGCCGGCCACGTGACCAAGGACGGGGCCATTGCCGGCCCGCGGGTGCTGGAGCACATTGTTGACGTGGTTCTCTATCTGGAAGGCGAGCCGTTCAGCGCTTACCGGCTGCTGCGCTGCGTTAAGAACCGCTTCGGTTCCACCAATGAAGTGGGGGTCTTCGAAATGCGGGACAGCGGCCTGGTGGAGGTCACTAATCCATCGCAGGCCTTCATCTCCCAGCGGGAGGGCGAGACAATAGGCTCGGTGGTGGTGGCGACACTGGAGGGAACCCGTCCGCTCTTGGCAGAAATCCAGGCGCTGACCACCCCCACCAGCTTCGGCCTGCCCCGACGCACCGTCAACGGGGTGGACTTTGGCCGGCTGCTCCTAGTCACCGCGGTGCTGACCAAGCGGCTTGGCCTGAAGCTGGGCAATCAGGACATCATCGTCAACGTCACCGGTGGTCTTAAAGTAAGCGAGCCAGCGGTCGACCTGGGCATCGCCCTGGCCGTTGTTTCCAGCGCCCGTGACGTGGGCATTGACCCGACCCTGGTAGCAATAGGCGAGGTAGGCCTGACCGGCGAGTTGAGGACGGTTTCCCAGTTAGAGAGGCGCATCGCCGAAGCTGCCCGCCTGGGCTTTAAGCGGTGTCTGGTACCGAAAACCAGCGCCAGGATTAGCCATAAAGACATAGAACTCCTACCAGCAAGCAACCTGCGGGAGGCGGTAAGGGTGGGGTTGGTTAAGAATAAGTCAAAGCCGTGAGATATAAAAGAGCCGGTGTGCTTAAACAAGGGAGAAAGGACAGGTTATGATCAGCAAGGAACTTCAGGCAATAATAAGTGTTTTGAAGTCCCAGCCAGCACTGGGAGAACTCAGTATCGAGGAACTACGCGCCACAATAGAGGCTAATGCCATGCAGTTCCATCTTCCCCAGGACGTGGAATGCCAACCGGTTGATGCCCGGGGGGTTCCCGCCGAGTGGGTCACCACCCCCGAATCAGTCCAGGAGCGGTTTATTTATTATCTGCACGGTGGCGGTTATGTGGCTGGCTCGATAAGTACTCACCGTGAGATAGCCTGGCGGCTATCGCGGGCAGCCAAGGCGCCGGTTCTCACCATCGGTTACCGGCTAGCGCCGGAGAACCCGTTCCCGGCCGCAGTTGAAGATGCCATAGCTGGCTACCGCTGGCTGCTGTCACAAGGTGTGGATGCTACCCAGGTGGTTATTGCTGGGGAGTCAGCAGGCGGTGGGCTGGTTATGGCAACACTGGTAGCGCTACGGGATGCCGGGGAACCGCTACCGGCAGCAGCCGTTTGCGTTTCGCCGTGGGTTGACCTGGAATGCACCGGAAAATCCGCGGTCACCAAGGTTAATTTAGACCCACTGGTGAATCGAGATGGTCTCTTTAAAAACGCCAAGGACTACCTCGGAAATACCGACCCCCGTACACCGCTGGCCTCACCAATTTACGCAGACCTTACCGGGCTACCACCATTACTGATTCAGGTTGGCACCGCTGAGGTGCTGTTTGATGACGCGACCCGCCTTGCCGAGAGGG
>DUEU01000028.1 GCA_011191985.1 Dehalococcoidia bacterium | reverse complement strand
GGTATCTGCCGGCGGTGGTACCTGGAGGCTCCTCCTCGCAGCTGCTAGAAAGAGCAGATTCTCCAGGAGGCTCCTCTTCGGCCTCACTAAAAATTGACTCTTTTAATGCTGGTGCCGACTTTATTACTGGCATGTTTTTTGTGTTTCCTCTTTTTTAAAAAATTAGTACCTCGACCTCGGGTAGTTCAGTCCGGGTATAAATTATTTAATATCCTCACGCGAGTTTGTCAGTTATCAGTACATGCGTTTGTGATGGCCCTCCTTCACCCACTTGGCGATATCTTTTAGCTTGTCTGAGTCAAATAACTTCTCTCGCTTGGCTACTGGTTCAATGCCAACTACATTAGCGGTATAAATAATATACTTTTTCCCCTTTTTACCTGGATAATTCGGGTTAAGTTCGACTACGGCGGCCCCGCGACCGAGAGGACCACCAACTGCTGGTCCTCGAGCCTGGTAAAAGAGAACAGTGCTACCGGGCTCACTCAACGCCTGGATTTTCTGCAGTATCTCGGCTTCAGTGAGAATAGGCACCGCCTTAGCAGTTTCCCGTTTCGTCTTCAGTTCCACACGCTTAGACGCCTCATCGAACCACCCATCGTAGATAATCAGCTCTTGATGCGTATCAAGTGAGGTATAGTCTTTAATCAGGGTATTGCTTGCCTCCGCCTCGGCCATATCGAAAACGCGGCAATCAAACGCCCTTTCCGTCTGTGGTCTCTTGCGCACCACAATTTTATAAATTGGCACCAGGCTCGGGTCCATTTTCATCTCGACCGTTAAATACTTGCCCACGAAATCTGGTATTCCTCGCGGCCCAGGTAGCTTCTCGGTCTTTGGCTCCGATACTTTATCTTTCTTCGCCGGTTGCTCTTTTACCGTCGGGGTAGCCCCAGCGGTCTCAACTGTAGCCGGGGATATTGCCATTTGCTTCTTTTTCCAGAACATCTTGACCTCCTCTGTTATAATTACTGATTAATGCCTATCATAAATTAAAATATGTTATTATTGTAATAACATAAGAAACATGATATTATTTTTAGGATATATTATTCATGTATTACTATACATATTATACAACATCTGCGGCCGTTGTCAATATGTTTTGATTGCCATTGAAGATAAAAAGTAAAAAAATTTTAGGCAGGTACATGGGAACAAGTCTGATAAGGAGGTATAGATATGCCAGGATGGAAGTTTGTCACCAATCATGCTCTGGTGCTTTGTCTGATTGCCCAGCATCCGCGTATCACTGGCCGGGAAATATCCGCTACGATAGGCATAACCGAGAAAGCAACACGTAGTATCATCTCCGACCTCGAGGCTGACGGGTACGTTACTAAGCGCCGAGAGGGAAGGCGTATCAGGTACGGGATTAATCCAGACCTGCCTCTCCGTCATGAAATGCAACAAGATAAGGCCGTGGGCGATTTTCTGGAAGTGCTTGGCTGGGAAAGGCCGCAGCGACGATTAAAGAAGTAAATAACTGGTTGGCTCTGCTGTAATGTAACAATAATTATTATGCTGGTGATTGGTGAGCATACGCAAGGTTTTTCAACCTAGGCCTACGATTTCGGATAACGAACTCAATGATGGTTTGCGCTGGTGGACATGGGAAGGAACAACATCGCTTGGCTTCAACAGCATTACCACCAGTGGCTTTCTGGCTGCCTTTGCCTTGGCGCTGGGTGCCAATAATTTTCAGATCGGTATACTGGCGGCTATCCCCTTTCTCATGCAGATCCTCCAGATACCGTCAATATGGCTGGTAGAAAAGTTTCGCCGGCGTAAGTTGATCGCCGTGGCTGCCTGGTACCCGGCACAGGTGCTGTGGTTTCCCATAGCGCTCATCCCTGTCCTCATAGATGTTCCCAGCGGGTGGGCGATATCTATGTTGATATTTTTAATAGCCATCCGCGGTCTGTTGAATGCCGTCTGCAACTCGGCATGGAATGGCTGGATCCGTGACTTGATACCCCAACAGGTACTTGGGCAACTTTTCTCAAAGCGATTGGCCTGGGCCACTTTAGCCGGGGTTGTGTTCAGTCTTGGCACCGCCTTTTTTGTTGACTACTGGAGAGGCCACGCCGCCACCGAGAATGCCGCTTTAGGCTATACCTACGTTCTCCTGTTTGGCGCCCTGTTTCTCGGCCTGGCCAGCCCCACATTCATGTCGCTCATGCCCGAGCCTCTGATGCAACCGGCACCCGGGCCCCAACCTCCGTTAACGATGAGACTGACGGCTCCGGTCAGAAATGTAAACTTCAGGCGGCTAGTCCAGTTTCTGCTATTCTGGGGTTTCGCCTCCAACCTGGCTATCCCCTTTTTCGCGGTCTACATGCTGACGCGACTGGGACTGCCTCTTTCCCTAGTAATCGGCTTGAGCATATTGAGCCAGATATTTAATATGCTCTTTTTACGTGTCTGGGGTAGGTTTGTTGACCGGTTCGGTAACAAGGCTGTCCTCTCACTGTGTGCCTCGCTTTACCTGCTGGTTATCCTGGGCTGGATATTCACTACCATGCCGGAGAGATACTTTTTAACCATGCCGCTGTTGGTGCTCCTGCACATATTTGCCGGTATTGCCAACGCCGGAGTGACCCTTAACGTTGGCACCATAGGTCTTAAACTGGCGCCCCGTGGTGAGGCGACGGCTTACCTGGCCAGTGCCTCTATTGCCACCAACCTTGGCGCCGGTCTTGGGCCGTTATGTGGAGGTGTCTTGGCGGACTACTTCAGTGTACGGCAACTTAACCTGACACTCACCTGGATTGACCCGGCCAGCTCGGTTCAGGTGCCAGCCCTCAGCATTATCGGCTTTGACTTCCTGTTTGGCATAGCTTTTGTGCTGGGTTTAATGACTCTCAGCACGCTGGCTCGCCTCCATGAGGAAGGGGAGGTAAGCCGTGAGGTGGTCCTGGAGTCACTGATGAACCCGATGCGGGAGTTCTCACGGCCCATGAGTTCGGTGCCGGCCTACAACCTGTTGAGCAATTTCCCCTTTGGCTATCTGAAGCGAGTGCCAGTTCCCGGCTTGGACGTGGTATTGGGGGTTACCGCTTACCAGATTGCCGAGGTAGCTCGTGTGGCGACACTGGCAGCGGTGCGGGGCCGCCGGATAAGCAGAAAACTTGGCCAGGCGCTGTTAAGGGGATTAACCGGGGCCAGAGAGCCCCAGCAACAGTTGGAAGAGCATGGTGTCGAGATTGCGCGGCAGGCGGCACGGGGTGCCATGCATGTTATTGATGACAAGCCCTTGGTCGTGGATCAGCTGACGACCTCGGTAGTTATCAGCGTTGTCGAAGCGGTACAAAAAACAGGAGTGCCACCGGCGGATGCCATACTGGGGACGAGCCAGGGGGTGGTTCAAGGAGCAATGGAGACAAATATTAACCTTAGCACAGCTGCCCGCCATGTCATCGCCGCCGCCAGGCAAATGGCGGCCAAGTCCGGACTGCCTGAAGAAATGGCAGTAGCCCGGGCGACCGAAGGCATGCTGCAGGCCGCAGAAGCTATCGGGCCGGAAGCTGTCGCCGAAGTAGCCGAATACCTGTTCGAAGAAGAAACTTTGCCGGCAGAAACTAAAATAAAAAGGGGTCAGAAATGAATATACTACTTGTTGTTGACGGCTCATCGTACTCGGGAGTAGCGAATCGTATACTGGAGGCGTTCCATCTTCCCAATCGGACACGGGTAACGGTGATGACGGTTGTGCCCGAGCATACCTTCCTCGGCGGAGTCACTCTAGGCAAGCTCAGGGGAAACGCGGCGAGCAAGGTCGAGCAGCAGCAAAAGGCCCTTGAGCTTGTTCAGGGCTTGGCTGAAATTCTCGGCAGTACGCAACTCAAAGTGGAGAGTATGGTACGGTGGGGAAATCCGGCCGGTGAGATTCTCAAGGAGGCCGATAAAAGCGGGGCCTCGTTGATAGTTATGGGTGCTAAGGGGTTAACTGACCCTCTCTCCTTCCGCCTCGGCAGCGTAGCCCAGACCGTCTTAAAGCATGCCAAATCCAGCGTTATGCTGGTAAGAGAGACGATGGCCACCAAGGGTGGGGCGGCACCAGTAAATAGGACCAGCCTGAATCGGGTATTACTGGCTACTGATGGCTCTAATTACTCGGAGGCAGTGACCCAACTGCTCTTGGATTTGCCGTTGCCACGGAGGTGCGAGGTCATCGTGATAACCGCCCTTCAGTCCCATCTCACGGCCTGGGTGAAGACGCCAACGCTCGATTTCCAGACCAACCAGGAATTACTGGCCAGGCTTCAGGAAGCTGAGGAAGGTGAAGCCCGCAAAATAACGACTCGGAGCGAGAAGCAATTGCAGGCGAGAGGATACCGGACAGCCTCCGTAGTAATCAGGGGAGGGGCCGCCGAGTCGATACTGGCGGCGGCTAAGGAGTATAAACCCGATATAATCGCCCTCGGCAGTCGGGGCCTGACCGGTATCGAGTCACTCCTTCTGGGCAGTGTAGCCGAACGGGTTGCCCGGTATGCAAACTGCTCGGTGCTGATTGGTCGACCTTCTCCAAAAACCGGGACAAAGTGAGTATTGGCGCAGGTAAATAGAGCCGTGCCTTTAACATTAAAATATGGCATAGAGGTGAAGGCAATGGAAGACGGTCAAAAAGTGCCTCGGGATGGGCTGGGTAAAAAACTGAGGGCGCAGTTCATTGCGGGTCTACTTGTTGTCGTACCGCTGGGGGCCAGCGTGCTGATATTAATCTGGATTTTCAACGGCATTGACAATATCCTGCAGCCTATCATACGGGCTATCCTAGGACGTAATATTCCCGGTGTGGGCTTCGGCATTACAGTTATTTTGATTTATCTGGCAGGAGTGGTGGCCAGCAATATCATAGGGAGAAAGCTTATTTCCTACTGGGAATCCCTGCTGGCCAGAGTTCCGGTCTTTCGGCAACTCTATTCGGGTATCAAACAAATACTGGATAGCTTTTCAGCACCGCGTACCACCGGATTCATGCAGGTGGTGCTTGTGGAGTTCCCGAGGAAGGGGCTCAGAGCCATAGGCTTTGTCACCAATGAGCTCTCTACCCAGTCCGGGGAAAAGCTTTATAATGTATTCATACCCACGGCCCCGAATCCGACCTCGGGTTTTCTGGAGATAGTCAGGGAAGAAGACATGGTTAGAACTAAAATACCGGTCAACGAGGCGTTAAAGATGGTGGTGTCGGCGGGTAGAGTATCTATTAGAGAAGCCGGTAACAGGTTGCCTTGAGGCAATCATTTGATGATATAAAATAAAAGGGGCTGATTGATAATGAAAATCCTGCTTGCTGTTGATGGCTCCCGATATTCTGACATGTCGGTAAAGATGCTAAAGGCACTTCAGCTTCCGGCTGATACCGGGGTAGTAGTGATGACGATTGTGCCGGAGCAGACCTTCTTGGGAGGGATTGTTATTGATGCCATCAGGATGACGGCTGCTGCCAGGGAAAATGCCCGTATGTCTCAGGAGAAGAAGGCTATGGCTATTCTGCAGGGACCGGCTCTGGCTCTACAAGAGTGTGGTTTTCCGGTTGAAACCCTGGTTTGCTGGGGACGGCCTGTTGAGCAGATTATCAATAAAGCCAAAGAGATGCATATTGGTCTG